>CAYJJL010000005.1:21806-23451 GCA_964370455.1 uncultured Faecalibacterium sp. | reverse complement strand
AAAAATCCCCTTTTCTTCAGAAAGGATACTATATAATGCAAAACGAAACTAAAATACCAGATGTCATTGATTTAAACAGACAAATCACAACGATGTCACAGCAAAACCCAAACAAAGAAACAGTTCACGAAACACCAGATGACGCTAACAAAGAAATCATGCAAATGATGGATGATTACCGCTTTGGTTTTCACGATAAAGATAAATCTATTTTTAAAACTCGCAAAGGCATAAACGAAAACATTATACGCCAAATTTAAGCATATAAAAAAGAACCTGAATGGATGCTTGAATTTCGCTTAAGTTCATTTCGTAAATTTAAAGAGATGGAAAACCCAAGTTGGGGCCCTGATTTAAGCGTGATAGATTTTGATGCATACACTTACTTTTTAACCTCTGCTGATAAAGTAGAAAGCGATTGGTCCGCTGTACCTGAAACAATTAAAGATACTTTTGAAAAAATAGGCATACCAGAGGCTGAAGATAAATTTTTAGCTGGTGTTACTACACAGTATGACTCCGAGGCTGTTTACCATAACATGCTACAAGAGGCTGTTGACAAAGGTGTTATATTTTTAGATACAGATAGTGCACTTAAACAATATCCTGAACTTTTTAGAGAGTATTTTTCAACAATTGTTCCACCTAGCGATAACAAATATGCTGCACTAAACTCTGCAGTTTGGTCAGGTGGCTCTTTTATATATGTACCAAAAGGCGTTAAACTCGAAAAACCTTTACAATCATACTTTCGCATAAACTCTGAGCTTATGGGGCAGTTTGAACGCTCACTTATAATAGTAGACGAAGGCGCAGATGTGCACTATCTAGAGGGCTGTACAGCACCTGTACACTCAAGAGAATCCTTACACGTTGCTATTGTTGAAATTGCAGTGCGCAAAAATGGACATTGCCGTTATACAACAGTACAAAACTGGTCCAACAATGTTATTAACCTAGTTACAAAACGTGCCGAAGTTTATGAAAACGGCATGATGGAATGGATAGACGGCAACATTGGCTCTATGCTAAACATGAAATACCCTGCTTGTGTGTTAAAAGAACCGTATGCAAAAGGCGTTTGCATATCCATAGCTGCGGCAACTAAAGGCCAACTACAAGACGCTGGCGCAAAAATGATACACCTTGCACCACATACTTCATCCAATATAATATCAAAATCCCTTACACGCCTTGGCGGTGAGGTTAACTACAGAGGTACCGTTTTGCATGGCTCAAAAGCTACACGTGCATATTCAAAAGTAGCATGCGACACTCTAATTTTAGATGATATTTCACGTTCTGACACCATACCTACAAACATCATGGCAAACGATGGCTCAATTATAGAGCACGAAGCAACTGTTTCGAAAATATCTGAGGAAAAGCTATTTTATTTAATGTCACGCGGCTTAACCGAAGAAGAAGCTGTGCAAATTATTGTAATGGGCTTTATTGAAGAATTTACAAAAGAACTACCTATGGAATACGCAGTTGAGTTACATCAACTACTAAAAATAGATATGACTGGCTCTGTTGGGTAAGCCACTTTTGCTTAGTTGCAAACTTGCTCAAAAACGCCACACCAACAGCGAGCAAAAGTATAGATTTTTCGCATTTTTTTATAGCGAAGCGAAGAAAAAAT
>CAYJJL010000005.1:19540-21706 GCA_964370455.1 uncultured Faecalibacterium sp. | reverse complement strand
GATACAATTTATCTATGTGAATTTATTGATAATATAAGATGTATGAGGCAAAACATGAATAATTCAGCTACAAAGGAAAATCCACTTGGCACCGAACCTATAAGCAAATTAATGGTGCGTTTAGCTGTGCCAACTGTGCTTTCGCAGTTTGTAAACATGCTATATAATATAGTGGATCGTATTTATATTGGTAATATACCAGGCAGTGGCTCTTTAGCATTAGCTGGGCTTGGCGTATGTTTTCCTGTTATAATGATAATCGCTGCTTTCGCTGCACTATATGGCATGGGTGGCGCGCCAAAAGCCGCCATACATATGGGTGAAGGTGATAAAGACAAAGCCGAAGTAATACTAGGTAACTGTGTTGCTGGGCTTTTGCTAACAGCGGCTTTGCTAACAGGTTTTTTCATCTTTTTTGGCAAAGATTTACTTTTTATTTTTGGTGCAAGCGAGCAAACAATACCTTACGCATGGGATTATTTAAGTATTTATGTTATGGGTACTGTTTTTGTGCAAATAACCTTAGGCCTAAACCCATTTATCAACACACAAGGCTTTGCAAAATACAGCATGGCAACTGTATTGATAGGTGCTGTTTTAAATATAATCCTTGACCCTATTTTTATTTTTGGTTTAAACATGGGTGTAAAAGGTGCTGCTACTGCAACCATTATATCTCAAGCTGTTTCAGCAACTTGGGTAGTGCTATTTTTATACGGCAAAAAAAGCATACTTAAAATTAAGGCAAGCAACCTAATTATATCCCCTAAAATATTAGGGCCTGTTATGGCATTAGGGCTTTCCTCCTTTGTAATGCAATCTACTGAAAGCTTGTTAAATATATCTTTTAATAGCTCTTTACAGCGCTACGGTGGCGACCTTGCTGTTAGTGCTATGACAATAATTGCTAGCGCTGGGCAAATGTATTTTTTACCCATGATAGGTATATCACAAGGTTCGCAACCAATTATCAGCTACAACTTTGGCGCAGGTAAAATGGATAGAGTACGTGCTGCCTTTAAAATACAAATAATAGCATGCATAGCCTTTGCAGTTGCATTATGGCTTATATTAATGCTATTTCCGCAATTATTTATACGGCTTTTTAACAACGACCCTGAACTTATTGAGTTTACCACTGGTGCGTTGCGCGTTTATATGAGCGGAACTTTTATATTTGGTGCACAAATTGCTTGCCAGCAAACATTTTTAGCCTTAGGTCAAGCTAAAGTTTCATTGTTTCTTGCGTCCTTACGTAAATTAATTTTATTAATACCGCTAATTTTTATCTTACCAATGTTTTTTGAAGATAAAGTTTTCGCAGTATTTTTAGCCGAACCAATCGCTGATATAACCGCTGGTATTGCAACTACTGTTACATTTATGATAATTGTACCAAAAATTTTAAAACAGCGCGAAGAATCACTTAAAACAAATAATCTACAAAACTAAAGTTTTATATTAAAGGCACAATTACTAAAACTCGCAAATTTAAAATAAAAATGGCACTTGATAGTTAATCAAGTGCCGTTTTATTTTATAATTTATTTGTTGTATGTAAACAAATATGCTTAAGCGAGCAAGTATTATCCGAGCCTGCCTATCAAAGCTTATTTAATCTTCAAGCATTTTTGCAATTTGTTTTAACAAAAAGCCAGATAACGCCTGTTGCGCCGATTTTTTAGGTGGTGTTTGCGGTTTTTTAGGTTCTTTAGCGTCTTCCTTTTGTGGTGCTGTATTAAGATTAAATCTTGAGAAAAAGTTTTCAGCTTTGTCGCTTTCTGGTGGTGGCGGTGGTGCTGTATATGTATAAGTTTTTTCAGTTTTTGCACGTTCTGGTGTTTTTTTAGGGAAAGCTTCTATTTTTACACCTAGTACTTCAATGTTTTTTTCAGCGTTTTCGAGAGTTTGTGCTAACATTTGTGTAGAACGTTGCATTTGCACCATGGATTCTAATATGCGTTCTTCCAGTGAGGATAAATCAGCTTTAATTGCATCAATATCTCCAACCATTGCTGAGGCGCTTTCTTTCATGCGGTCTTTCATAACTGCATTTTGTAAAACAAAGCGTTTTCGCTCTTTTTCAATTTCAAGCTCAGCGTCAGTTTGCGCTTTAACAACAAGCTCATTTTCTTTTTCAACATGCAAATATTTCTCGCATATTTA
>CAYJJL010000005.1:16136-19413 GCA_964370455.1 uncultured Faecalibacterium sp. | reverse complement strand
AATAAAAGGCGTTCTTTAAAATCTTTTTCACTTGCCTTTGTATGCTGTAATTCTTCTGCTAGGGTGTTTAATTTTTCCTCTTGCTGTGCAAAGCTACTTTTATGCAAATCAATTGCACGCTCCAAAGTCGAAATTTCAGATTGCTTTTCAAGCAATGCTTCCTCGCTTACAAGATGCTGTTCTTTTAAAGTTTTTAACTCTTGTTCTAAAAGCTCTCGTGCTTGTAAAGTTTCTTCTTCTTTTTGCTTGGCTTGCTTACTTTGTTCGTCAATCCAATCTAGTACATCTGCTTTTTTAAAACCTAGTAAACTCGTTTGAAAACCAATGTTTTTATCTTCCATTTTAGGTCCTTTAATTACTCATCACGCTTGTTTAACATATTCATGATTTCTAAAAAATAGCCATCATCATCTGAACTGCTTGTATTAACACCACCTGATTTGTCATCAGTTCTTTGGCCTTGTGTATCTGTATTAAACACTGGGCTTGGTGTTGGTGCATTGCTTAGCGTGCTTTGTGCATTTGCATTTAGTGGTTCAGCAATTTTATCAAAACCAGTTGCAATTAATGTTATGCGCATTTCATCAGCAAGCTCAGCATCAAAAGCAGTACCCCAAATAATGTTTGCATCTGGGTGTGCACTTTCACTAATTAAAGTTGCAGCTTGCTCAACTTCTTCAAGGCCTATATCAGGGCTTGAAACAATGTTGATAATAACGCCACGTGCACCAGAAATGCTTGTTTCTAAAAGTGGGCTAGAAATAGCCGCTTTAGCTGCATTTTCTGCTTTGCCTGCACCTTTTGCAGAGCCAACGCCCATGTGTGCATAACCAGCGTTTGTCATAATAGAGCAAACGTCAGCAAAGTCAAGGTTAATGAAAGATTGCACGTTAATAAGCGCAGAAATAGATTCCACACCTTGGCGCAATACGTTATCCGCCGCTTCAAAGGCGTTCATCATAGTGATTTTTTCTTGGCTGATTAATTTTAAACGTTCATTAGGGATAACAATTAAGCTATCAACGTGTTGTAATAAAGCTGAAATACCTTGTTCTGCAAGGCCCATTTTACGCCTACCCTCAAAAGAGAAAGGTTTTGTAACTATGCCAACTGTTAGTATGCCAAGGTCACGTGCAACCTCTGCAACAACTGGTGCTGCACCTGTGCCTGTGCCGCCGCCCATACCAGCAGTAATAAATACCATCTGTGAGCCTTTTAGCGCATTTGCAATTTCATCTTTGCTTTCTTCAGCCGCTGCCCTACCTTTTTCAGGGTCTGCACCAGCGCCACGGCCTTTAGTAATTTTTACACCAAGCTGTGTTTTTAAAGTTGCACCATTTTTTGAAAGTGCCTGTGCATCTGTATTCATCGCAAGGAACTCCACGCCTTGCAATCCAGCAATAACCATGCGGTTAACCGCATTACCGCCGCCGCCGCCGACACCTACAACTTTAATCGTAGTTACGTTTTCTTCCATTTCTTCATCAAGCATAAAGGCCATAAAAAAATCCCCCTTGGTTTTACATTTATATTAATTTTACCTTATTTTATCATAAAAAAGGTACACTTGTCATAAGTATATAGATATATCCTATCATTATTTTGAAGTAAAATCAAGATTTTTTTGTCATTTCATGAGATTTTTTATTAATTTTTCCGCCCAAATTAAAAAATGTTTTAACAATGTCTTCATATCCTCTGTTAATATAGTGCAAATTGTCTATTTTTGTACTTCCGCCTGCACCAAGCCCCGCTATAAGTAGTGCTGCACCTCCTCGTAAATCTGGTGCAAACACATTTGCACCATTTAACTCATTGTTTGCATATATTGCAAGCGTGCGCCCTTTAACAAAAGTGTGTGCTCCCATAACTTTAAAACCAGCCTCACACACAAAACGGTTTTCAAAAACTTGGTCTTTAATATAACTCTCACTTTCAGCCTTTAAAAGTGCCGCCGCAAGTAAGGGTGCTGCATCAGTTGGAAACTCAGGATATACACCAGCTGTAATCTGCCCTACTCCATTTAACTTGCCAGTATTTGCTACTAAGGCAAAATCTGCCCCCTTTTTTACATAGCACCCAGCACGTATTAGCGCATCGAGCACCGGTGTATAAGTATGTGGTGCACAGTTTTTAATTGTCACCTCACCGCCCGCTGAGGCTACCGCACATGCAATTGTGGCAGCAAAAATACGGTCAGGCATAGCAGTATATGTTATACCACTAAGCTCGCTAACGCCATCAATTACAATATTTTGTTTGCCAGCACCTTTTATTTTTGCGCCACAGTTATTTAAAAAATTTGCAAGGTCAATTATTTCTGGCTCACGTGCTGCACCACGCAAAATGGTTTGGCCTTTTGCTAGCACTGCCGCCATTAACAGTGTTTCAGTTGCGCCAACACTAGGGTAACGCAAAGTAAAATCAGCACCATGTAAACCGCTAGGTGTTTTTAAAATTAACTCTTTAGGGTGTTGTTCTATCACTGTGCCCATTGCAAGCAAACCATCCAAATGTATATCAATAGGGCGCATACCTATATTGCAACCTCCTGGCATACCAGTTTTAACTTTACCAAAACGGCTTAACATAGGTGCTAAAAAAAGCACAGACGCACGCATTTGCTCACTTAAAAACGATGGTAGATCATAATTTGTAACATCACGCGGTACAACTATAACCTCATCATTTGCGCGCTTTGCCAAAAAACCAAAATGATTTAAAATACCTGTGCTTATCATCACATCCGTAAGCATAGGCACTTTTAAAAAACGCACTACATCCTTGCATAAAACCGAAGCGGCTAGCAATGGCAATATGCTGTTTTTAGCACTTGGTACTTCCGCTGTACCAAAAAGTGGACAGCCCCCCTCAACAGTTATTATTTCACGCATAGAAAATCCTCCATTCTGCATTCGTTTACCTAAACTATGCAAAAAAGAGGAATAATGTGATTTTTGAGTGGCATATAATAGATTTTAAGTGTTTTTTATTATTTTTGTGATACTAACACAGCAGTGTCACTGCGAGCTTATTACAGCAAAACAATAAAAAACTACTGCACACCCCTGCGTGAAATTGAAAGTATTATCCCCATTTGCCCTAAAAGCATTACTAAACTTGTACCGCCAGAGGAAAAAAACGGCAAACTTATACCTGTGTTTGGTATGCTATTTGTAACAACGGCTATATTAAGCACAGCTTGCAACGTAACTTGCACTATAAAACCCACAACCAACAACGCGACAAATTTATCTGCCGCACGCACAGCAATTGT
>CAYJJL010000005.1:0-16126 GCA_964370455.1 uncultured Faecalibacterium sp. | reverse complement strand
AAGCACAAACAAAAGTATTACCAAAACCGCACAAATAAAACCAAGCTCCTCGCATATTATTGAAAAAATAAAGTCGTTTTGAGGCTCAGGCACATATAAATGTTTTTGTCGGCTATTGCCAAGGCCAAGGCCAGTTGCACCGCCAGAACCTATTGCATAAAGGCTTTGTATTGTTTGGTGTCCATCGCCAAGTGGGTCAGCAAAAGGGTCTATCCACGATGCCAACCTATCCGTTGCATATGGCACTAAATCTGGCATGGCTATAACCACAGCGCCTATTGCCGCAATACCACCTGTTGCTGCTATCGCAAACCACTTTAAACCTGTGCCACCAACAAACATGAGCACTGCGCCTATACCTAAAATGAGCATAGTGCCTGAAAGATGTGGCTCTAAAAGCATGAGCACCGCCACAACGCATAGCACAATAGCAAAAGGCAAAACGCCTACTGAAAACTTTTTCATCTTAGAATGATTAAGTGATATTATATGTGCAAATAAAACAACTATTGCAAACTTTGCAATTTCGCTAGGCTGTATAGTACCAAGGCCAGGTATAACTATCCAGCGTTTACAGCCATTATACTCAGGCATAAAAAGCACTATTATTAAAAGCACTAACGAAATACCCATTAACGGCCATGCCAATTTGTGAAAAATATGATAATCTACACAACTAGCCACCCACATGCCTAGCAAACCCACCGCCGCAAAAAGTAGTTGTGGGCGTATATATGCATACGCATCCTCCCAGCGGTAAACACCCACCGCATAACTTGCACTAAAAAGCATAATTAAACCAAAACTAGTTAAAATCAACACTAAAATTAACAAAGGCAAATCTAGTGGTGCTAAACCTTTTGTTAATAGTTTTAATTTTTTAGTGGGTTTTGCCTGCAATATTTCTTTAGTTGCTAATCGCTTTGTTTTTGCATACATAAAAACACACCCTCTTTTGAGTTTATGCAAGAGAGAGGGTGTTTAGACATTGCTTTATTTTAATAGTGTATTATTCTACACCACGTAACCTTTCAACTATGGATTGCTTTGCTAAAATTTTATATAATATCATAGGCAAGATAACACCTATAAAAATAAAAACAGGCAAGCTTATGGCAATAGGCAAAATTGTATAGTTTGCCTCGTAAAACCAAAGTATAGAGCCAAAAACATCTTGTGTTATAGGCGCAACTATAATTGTTAAAACAGTTGTAATGAAAATAGTGGTAATTATATAACTTAAACTTTCACAAATTAGCATATTTTTAAGCTGTTTGCCTGTCATCCCTATGCTTTGCAACATTGCAAACTCTTGTTTTCTGGTGTTGATAGAAGTTAAAATTACATTAAAAAAGTTGAGTATGCCTATAAAACCTATAATAGAGCTTAAAAATAAACCTACAAGTAAAAACATATTCTTAAAGTTTTCAAACTCCGCCTCTGCCTTTTCTGTTGATTCAAAATCTAGCTGTGTGTTTACGCTTGTTGTGTAGTTTTCCAAAAAGCTAGTAATATCAGCAATTTTATCGTTCTCAGCCTCTAAAAGCAAATTCATAGGTTGTAAAGAGTGGCAATTTTGCAATGCGGTTTCAGTTGGTAGCACAAAAATTTCCTCACCTACATTATAACTGCGCATACTTAAACTATAAGGTATAATCGCAACAGCGGCAACTGTATATTCTACCTCGGTATAATCGTCAGATACCAGATAAAACGGTGCGTTTGCATCCCAATCGCTAGTAAGCATAAGCTCGTCTGTTTCAAGGTTGTAATATAACCAATCGCTACTGTGCCTTATTTTTACAGTGTCGCCCACATTAAAACTATTAGAGCTTATAATTGGGTTGCCGTAATCATCGTCACGCACAATGGCAATTATAGAGTTTTCGCCCATGTTTTCAACGCTACCCTCAATTATCTGCAATTTTTCTAGCGGTAAATTATCCATGCCGTAAAGTGTTATTGTGTTTTGTATATTTCCGTTTTCATCTATGCCTAGCATTTCTTGCCGTTTTTCCGTTACTGATTGTTGGGCTTGAGCATATTCGTCGCCAAATTCATCGCTATATCGTTCTATTAGTTCAGAGTTTGCCTCTTTAATTGTTGCAGCGTCGTAGTAGGCGGTGTTATAACTGCCAACTTCTCCATAGGTAACACCACTTTGCTCAATGCCATCTATATTTTCTATAACGGATATATCTTCTTGCCCAAGGGTGGAAGCGGAATAAAACCTAAAGTTAAAATATTCAGCGTGACCAACTAAAAAATCACCAACTGTAAAATTGCTCAAATATTTTTCCATGCTAAAACCATTTGCAAACATAAACGACAGCTGAAATATTAACAGCGCAAATGAAAGCGAGGTAATTACCATTATGCTTTTGCCTTTGTTGCGCCCCATGTTTGCAAATGCCATTGAACATGCACTAACTTTTTTGGTTTTGTGTGTTTTGCTTTTAATAGCGGTATTTTCTGTGTATTTTACAGCCTCTATTGGTGAAATTTTTCCAGCTATTTTTGCAGGTTTTATGCAGGAAACAAAAACCGTAAAAAATGCAAATAAACCGCCACCAATAAATATATAAGGGTTTATAGTAAACGCAATAACGTTAGTGCTTAAAGTGCTAAGCACTAATGGGGAAATTACACAGCCTAGCAAATAACCAGTAATTAAACCTATGGGTATACCAATAATGCAGAGCATCAAGGCTTGTTTATATATAATTTTGCGTGTTTGTTTTGCTGTAACACCTATTGTTTTTAATAAACCGTAAAATTTAATATCGTTAGTTATTGATATTTTAAAAAGGTTAAAAATAATTAAATATGCGCTGATGATAAAAATGCTAAATAATAAAGCCACAAGTAAAATTGTAGCAAGGTCAAAATTTGCGTTTGCTTGTGCGTTTGTATAGCCCCAGTTAACGCCAAAACCTAAGTAGTTTTCGGCATTTTCATCGCTACTATCAAAGCCGTTATCCTCTATTATTTGTGTTATATCAGCGGAAATATTATTGCTATCCTTTAAAAGCAAGCCCATTTCTATGCGCCCATAAATGCTAGAAAGCTCCTTTGTGTCGGGGTTTTCTGCTATCGTTTTATCAACATATGAACGTGGTAAATACACAAAACTTACAGATGATATTTCATCTCTTTGCCAATACCCGCTCAAAACAAAAGTATCTGTTATTGTAACATCGCCAAAAAGCTCAATGGTTAGTGTAACCTCTGTTCCTATAATAGGCTCTACGCCAAGCGCTGTTAACACATTTGTGTCACAGGCAAATTCCATAGTGTTTTCTTTAGGTATAGTGCCTTGTATAAATTCAGCATAGCCATGTTTTGCATAAGTTTCATCACTATATTGCACTTGAGTGGGGTTTTTCAAAAATTCATCTTTTGTCATAAGCCCTAGCATTCTTGAAACATTATGCTCAGCTACTAGTGGATGTTCTGATAAAACTTCTATATCATCATACGCCACGCCTTTAATGCTACCGTGCGAATACGAACCAACCTGCCTAAAGTTTGATTGCTCTATGGATTTAATCAAAATTGCACCAACTGTAAAAACAGAGGTAAACATAATTGCTGTTAAAATTATAGCTATTATAGCAACAATGTTTCTGGTTTTATTCGCTTTAAAACTTTTTATAGCAAGCCTATTTATGGCGCTTTTATTGTTTACGTTAAACATACACACCTCCACTTATGCTTTGGAGGCTACAATAAGCCCATCTTCAATGCGAATAATTCTATCAGCAAGTTGTGCAATTTCCTCGTTATGGGTTATTAAAACTATTGTTTGAGCAAATTTTTGGCTACTAATTTTTAACAGCGAGAGCACATCTTGGCTTGTTTTGCTGTCAAGATTGCCTGTTGGTTCATCCGCCAAAATTATAGATGGTTTTGAGGCAAGCGCCCTTGCAATAGCAACACGCTGTTGCTGGCCACCTGAAAGGTTATTAGGCAAATTGTTAAGCTTACTTTCAAGCCCTAGCGTTTTTATTATTTTATCAACATGTTCTGTATCTATTTTGTTGCCGTCTAACTGAATAGGCAAGACTATATTTTCATACACATTTAAAACTGGCACTAAATTATAACTCTGGAAAATAAAACCAATTTTTCTACGGCGGAAAATCGTCAAGGCTTCATCTTTAAGGGTAAAAATATCCTTGCCGTCAACAATAACGTTACCACTAGTTGGCCTATCTAAACCGCCAAGCATATGCAAAAGTGTGGATTTACCACTGCCTGATGTGCCAACAATTGCCACAAACTCGCCGTTTTCTACACTAAAATCAACACCATCTAAAGCGTGCACAGCTGTTTGCCCTTTGCCGTAAATTTTTTTAAGCTCATTTGTTTTTAGTATTTGCATTTAAATATCCTCCAATTAAATAATCTGCATTGCATTTATACAATACAGATTATACCTGATAGTTCTTTCTACAATCTTTCAATATGAACTTAAATTCTTACAGTTTTGTAAGTTTTGCGAATAATGCTTGATTTTTTTAGCCGTTTTTACATTTTTGGTAAAAAAATAGAGAAAGTAGAGCCTTTGCCTAAAGCAGAGCTTACTTTTATATATCCGCCTTGCTTTGCAATAATTTCCCTTGCGAGGTAAAGCCCTATGCCAACACCCTCAATTTCAGCAGTGTTTTGCCCTCTATAAAAACGAGTGAAAATTTTAGCTGTTTCGTCCTCACTTATACCCATGCCGTTATCTTTAATGTCTAGTCTTAAAAATTGTTCGTACTCCGCCGCGCTTACTTCAACTTTAGTTGCACCATATTTATAAGCGTTATCTATAATATTAAAAATAGCCTCGCACAGCCATTTTAAATCGCACATCGCATTGGCATCACTATTTATACAAACTACTTTTTCATAGTTTGCTTTAATATTTTCAAAAATAGGCTTTATACTTTGGCGTTTTGGCGCAACTTTTATAATGCCGTTTTCAAGGCGAGAGGCTTTAACTAGTGATGCTATTAAAAAATCCAATTTTTGCGCTTGTGCTTTTAAATTTTCGCTATATTTTTTTATTTCTTCTTTATCATCACACTCTGCAATTAGCTCACTATAAAGCGAAAGGTTTGCCACTGGTGTTTTTGTTTGGTGGCTTATATCAGAGATAAGGCTGTTTATTTTTTGCTTTTCTTCGTTTAACTGCGCTTTATGTTTTCCTGTTGTTGCTAAATACTTGTGCAATTTACTTTCTATTTGTGAAATTTTACTTTCGTCAAAAGTTTTTTCTATCACATTACCTGCGATTGCATTATCTAGCATAATGTTTAATCTATCTAAAATTTTATTGGTTTTAAACATTCTCCCACGTATACCCTATGCCGTAAATGGTTTTAATAGGGTTTTCCTTTCCGAGTTTATCACGCAAACGCTTAACCGCAACCGAGAGCGCATTTTCGTCCACATAATCAGTGCCGTCTACCCATATTTTATCGGCTAAGTTTTCACGTTTAATTGTAATACCTTTGTTATCAGTTAAAACTTTAAGCAACTTTTGTTCTGTTTTCGAAAACTCAATATTTTTGCCGTTTACACTAAAAGTTAAATTATCAAAATCAAAAATTAAATTTCCTTGTTTAAATATATTATTAGGTATATTTTGGCGCAATTGCGTGTTTACTCTCGCACGTAAAACTGCAAGGCTAAAAGGTTTTGTTATATAATCATTAGCACCACTTTCAAGCCCTAACACAATATCACTTTCTAAATCGTTAGCTGTTAACATTATAACTTTGCTATTTGTGCTTTGTTTTATATACTTTAAAAAAGCTATACCATTGCCATCAGGTAAGTTGATATCTAAAACTACAAGCTCAATGGCATTTTCATTTAAAATATTTTTTGCTGTGTTTATATTATGCGCTGTTAATATTTGCATATTTTCAGCCTTTAATGCAAGCGCAACACCCTCGCAAAGTGCAATATCGTCCTCGACTACTAGTAGTTTTACCAATTGTAACTCCTTTTTTAAGTGCAAACAAATTATTCAAACTATCCTTAAGCAAGCAAGTGTTATCCAAACTTGTTTTATATTAAAACTCTATACCACGCCTTGCATCAACACCTTTATCATAAGGGTGTTTTATTTTTTGTATGTTTGAAATATAATCGGCAATTTCGCATAGTTCTGGTGCAGCTTCACGCCCTGTTATAACAATCTCGCAATGTTTTTTTGCACTGGATAAAGCGCTTACAACATGCTCTTTATCCAAAAACTCTAAATTATAAGTAGAGATAAGCTCATCAAAAATAATAATATCGCTTTGCTCTGCAAGTGCAATTGTATCTTCAAAAAGTTTTATATAATACGCCTTTGCCTCTTGTTTTTGTTCGTCTGTCATCTTAAAAAAACAAGGGAAGGTTTTATCACTTTTCAAGTATGTTAAATTATCAAAAGTTTGCAGTGCTTTTATCTCTCCACTGCTACCATTTTTAAAAAACTGGCATACTGTTACTTTCCTTTTGCTACCTAAAGAGCGCAATGCTAAACCCATAGATGCTGTGGTTTTACCTTTGCCATCGCCTGTGTAAATATGCAAACAATTCATTTTATTACTCCTTTTTAAACACCAAAAAACAATGTACTACAAATAAAAAATACACAAACACAAAATACTAAACATAAAAAAGCTGTTGTGTATAACATTTTATTTGCTCTTTTTATATCTTCAATTTCTATTTTACGATTAGCGTCTCCCAATGTTTGTTTTTTATGTAATTTACCGTGATAAACTGCATCTCCTGCTAATTGTATATTTAACGCACCTGCCATAGCTGCCTCTGTTTGTGCTGAGTTTGGGCTTGCGTGTTTGCGTTTATCACGTCGCCACATTTTAAAAGCATTTTTGCCATCAAAACCACAAACAAATGCCGCTAAAACTATAAGTAATGCCCCTACACGTGCAGGGATATAATTTGCAATATCATCTAATTTTGCTGCCACTTTACCAAAGTTAATATATTTTTCGTTTTTATATGCCACCATTGAATCCATTGTGTTAATCGCCTTATATGCAAAACCCAAAACAGGGCCACCAATAGCTGTGTATATCATAGGTGCTATAACACCATCTGCGGCATTTTCAGCAATTGTTTCCACCGCTGCTTTTGTTATGCCCTCATCGTCCAAAATAGAGGTATCTCGCCCAACTATCATTGCAACAGCCTCACGAGCCTTTTGTGTATCCTTTGCTTTAAGTGGATGATACACAAGCATACTTTCATCTTTTAAACATTTTGTTGCTAAAACATAGTAACACATAATTGTTTGTACAAATAAGCTTAGCCAAGGGTTAATATTATTTGCTATAATTATAATCGCAAGCGGTATACCCGCCGAAACACTGATAACAATAAACACTAAAAAAGCCCCTGCAAAAATTTCGCCCCACTTTGTTTTAGCAAAAACTCTTCGTAAAACTTTTTCACTACCTGAAATCAAATTACCTATAAACCTTATAGGATGCGGAAAACTACGTGGGTCGCCTATTATTAAATCAAGGCAAAACCCTAAAACTAGCGCTATTATAGAATTTACCATATTAAAGATATATTCTCCAATCTATCGTTTATTAAATCAGCAATGTATCCATTTGCATTTGGTACTTTCCAATCAAAATAATTGCTCACAGGGTTTGAAAAATATCCTAGCAATGCCATTATAGTGCCACCATGCACAACAAATGCAAGGCTTGTTTTATCTGCATTTTCACTCACACATTTTAAAAAGCCTTGCACGCAACGTTTTTGAAAAACCGCTAAACTTTCGCCATTTGGTATAGGCAATGTACAGTTACTATCCACCCACTTTTGATAATCCGGATTTATACTAAGCTCTTTATAAGTTTTACCTTCAAAATCACCAAAATCAATTTCACTAAAATCGCTTTCAATTTGATAATTACCATAAATTTGTGTTGCAGTTTGCAAACAGCGCTTACGTGGCGAGGCAAACACAATTTCAGCCGTTGGGTAAGTGTGCGTTTTTATTTCATCTATGGAGCTTTGCAAAATATCTTCGTCGCTAGTACCTATATAGCGTTTTTCTAAATTACCTTTTGTTGCACCATGCCTTATGAGGATAATCTTCATTTAATATCCTTTCCTATTCCGCAAAAAACTCGGCTTACACCGTTTGATTTTTGCGCAAGTTCACAGCAAATTTTGCCTACTGTATCCCTATATTTTCGCTCGAAAGCCTCCATAGGTACAATTCCTGAGCCAACTTCATCACAAATAAAAATCACATCGTTTTTTTCAGCAAAAGCTAGCACCTCTGCCATTGCATCTTTATCTGCCTTTATTAAATTTGCAATAATATCTTGTAAATTGTAAATAGCTTTTTTCCCCTCTTGCAAGGTAGTTGTTATATCTTCGTTTTGCAAATTAAAGCGCTTTTTTGCAAATGTTAATTTACCTTGTGCCTTGCCACCTATTATTAAATGCATGCTAGATAATCCCCCTTTGCATTACTATAGCTATTAAAACCCATAGCTCGCACAGCTTTAAAAACCAACCTGCTAAATCGCCTGTTGTGCCACCAAATTGTTTTTTTGCCACACAGTAATAATAAATAAAAACTAAAACCGCAACTGCTAAAAGTAAAACAGCAAAAACATCAACAACAAAAAGCAAAATAGCGCAAGCCAAGATATAACAAGCCATAACAACAGTAACTGTATTTTTATGTGCATTTTGAGAAAACAATGCAGCTAGCCCACTGCCCTTAGCCTTTGGAAAGCGCACTATAGCCAGACCACTCAACGCACGAGAAAGCACAAAACATATAGCAAGTGCAAATAAACCTGTAGTGTCAAGCTCTGTAAAAAAGCCAAACATTAAAATAAAATAAACACAAGTTTTTATAAGTGCAAAAGCCCCACAGTTTGGGTCTTTTAAAATTTCAAGTTTGCGCTCTTTATCCTGATTAGACGAAAGCGCATCAGAGGTATCACAAAAACCATCTAGGTGTATGCCACCTGTGATAAAAACTGGTATGCATGTAGCCACTGCAGCAAATAGAAACGCATCAAAACCCAAGCGCATGCAAACATAATGCCATAAAATAAGCGCCGCACCTATCACCACACCAATTAGCGGAAAAAAGCATAGTGCGTACTTCATGTTTTTTTCCGTCCAGTTAATTTTTGGCATAGGCAAAGCAGAATACATTGAAAAAGCAACAACAAATGCTCCAAAAAAATCTCTCATATTTCTGCCTCACTTTTCACACTTTTATGTACTAGCGGTATACCAACCACCACCTCAATAACTTCATCTGCTATTTTTGCAAGGTATTGGTTTATGTACCCTAAATAATCTATATAATCAGCGCAAAAATCATCATAGCGCGCGCCATCACTAAAAATTTCGTTTGTAACAATTACTAAATGCTCGCATTTTTTTGCAAGGGTTGTTATATCATCACATATTTTTTGCTTAACATTTATAGTGTTTTGTGCGCACATTTCATTTGCTAATAGGTTTGAAACACATTCTAGCAAAACTATACTTTTTGCATTTACATCAGCAGTTTGCACATTTGTATATTGCTCTATAGTTGTAAAGTTTTTTTGTGCTCGCATATCTCTATGTGCTTGTACTTTGCGCTGTGCTTCTTTATCATACGCTTGCATGGTTGCAATATAAACACGTTGCTTGCCTAAGTTTAAAACGCATTGCTCTGCATATTTTGATTTACCACTGGACGAGCCGCCTATAACTAAAACTATCATAATGGCTTATATGCCTCCACCTGTGTTTGCTCAAAGCGTATCATTTTTTCATAAACTGCTATTGCCATATCTAACAGTGGCACTAATGCTACTGCGCCTGTGCCCTCGCCTAATGCCATGCTAAGGTGCAGTGCTGGTGCAACATCTAGTTTTTGCAATGCTAGCTGTGCGCCATTTTCAGCCGAGCAGTGCGAGGGTATTATATAATCCTTAACATTTATGTTGAGCATGCTCGCAAGTACAGCCGCAACCGAGGCTATAAAACCATCCATTATTATTGGCATTTTATATATACCTGCGCCCAAAAACATACCGCACATTGCAGCTATATCTAAACCGCCAACTTTAGCTAATATATCAACCGCATCATTTTGCAAAGGTTTATGCAGTTGCAATGCGTTATTAATAACATTAATTTTATGCTCTACACCACTTTTACTCAAACCTGCACCTTTACCAGTTACAAGGTTTGCATCAACACCTAAAACAGCTGCTAAAATAGCACTGCTAGTTGTTGTGTTGCCTATACCCATTTCGCCAGCGACAATTAAGCCATAGCCTTTTTGTTTTAAATCTTGTGCTGTTTTTATGCCTGTTTCTATCGCAAAATATACATCTGATTTTGCCATAGCTGGTTTTTTTGCAAAATTTTCTGTGCCGTTACGGCTTTTACTTTGTGGCACACTTTCTGGTGAGGTGTTCATGCCTACATCAAGTGCAAAAACTTCTATATTTGCTACTTTTGCCATGTGGCAAATAGTAGCATCACCCTTTTGTATGTTTTGCGCTACCACAGCCGTTACATCAGAGCTTGTTTGTGTAACGCCCTCGGCTACAACGCCGTTATCTGCACAAAAAACTACTGCACAGCGTTTTTTAACATCAAGGTTATTTATAGCAACCATTTTACAAATATAATCTTCTAAAACACCCATTCCGTTAAGGGGTTTTGCTAGGCTATCCCAATTGCTTTTAGCTTTTTGTAATAGCTCTTTATTAAGAGGTTCTATAGTGCTGATAAGATCAAAAATTTGCATAAAGCCCTCCAATGTTATTTATTAAACAACATTTAATTTTTACAGGATTAAATCGCTATATGCGCAATAATTTCTATTTATGGATTTTTACGCATTAGCTAAATATTAAAGCGTTTTTCAAGCGATTTACTTTAATTTTTACAATAATGTGATTATAACATAACATATATTATTTTTCAATTTAAAATTAAACCTTTAAAATAAAAAACACAGCACAAAACTTAAAGCTTTGTGCTGTGTATAATTAAAAGTTGTGTCATTTAAAGTTGCTAGGGTACGCTACTTTAAACAAAAACATTTTTTGTTATATGTTTGAGTAATCCATTAAATAAGTATCAATTTCTTTTGCGCATTTAATGCCATCTGCTACCGCCCAAACAACCAATGATTGTCCACGCTTCATGTCGCCACAAGCAAACACACCATCAACATTTGTTTTAAACGATGTTTCAGCCTTATTTGGCACAGCTATATCTTGTACACAATATTCTTCATAACCTACAAAACCAGCAGCTATTAATAGCATATCCGCAGGCAAGGTTTGCTCTGTGCCTTCTAGCTCTATTAATTTGCCATCTTTAAACTCCACTTGCACAGTTACAACTGCACAAAGTTTGCCGTTTTCAGTACATAGCTGTTTAATTGTGGTTTTGTAAACACGTGGGTCGTTGCCAAACACTTCTATAGCCTCTTGTTGGCCGTAATCAGTTAGGCAAACTTTTGGCCACTCTGGCCAAGGGTTGCTCTCTAGGCGTTCTAGTGGCGCTTGTGGCATCATTTCTAGTTGAACAACACTTTTTGCGCCATGGCGTATAGATGTGCCAACACAGTCATTACCAGTGTCGCCACCACCTAAAACTATAACATTTTTGCCTTTTGCAGAAATATATGTACCAGCTTTTAAACCAGTTTCTATCAAGCTTTTTGTTGTGCTTGATAAAAACTCTATCGCAAAGTGTATACCATCAGCATTTCTGTTTTCAAGCTGTATATCCCTAGCTTTTTTAGCACCACAGCAAAGCACAACTGCATCAAAATCTTTTTGCAAATCTGCCATATGCAAGTTATTGCCTAAATCGCTATTTGCAACAAAAGTTACACCCTCATTGCGCATTAACTCAATACGGCGCTCTATAATATTTTTATCTAGCTTCATGTTAGGTATGCCGTACATCAATAATCCGCCAAAACGGTCATCTCTTTCAAAAACTGTTACAGTGTGGCCACGTTTGTTTAGTTTTTCTGCAACGGCAAGCCCAGCTGGGCCAGAGCCAATTATAGCAACTTTTTTATCACTGCGCACATTAGGTATTTTAGGCTTCATATCGCCATTTGCAAAGCCTTGTTCTATTAAAAATAATTCGTTATCTTTAATAGTAACAGCATCGCCTTGCATACCATTTATACAAGCTTTTTCGCAAAGTGCTGGGCACACACGGCCTGTAAACTCAGGGAAACAGCTTGTTTTTAACAAACGTGCCAACCCGTGCGAATAATTGCCCTCATAAATTTCATCGTTCCATTCTGGGATTAAATTACGCAAAGGACAACCCGTAACCATGCCTGAAAGCTCTATCGCTGAGCCACAAAAGGGCACGCCACAACTCATGCAGCGAGCAGCTTGGTCTTTACGTTCTTTTTCTGCTTGTATTTGATAAAATTCGTTAAAATCTTTAATACGTGTTTTAACTGCTATTCTTTGATTTGCGTTTCTGTTAAACTCTAAAAATCCACTTGGTTTACCCATTTTTCTGCCCCTCCTCTCAGCGTTTTAGTGATAATGTAAATGCTTCCATAACGGCACGCTCACGAGAAAAACCTTTTTCCTCAAATGCACAAATTGCACTAAGCATTTTATTGTAATCGTTAGGCACTATCTTTTTAAAACTTGGCAAATATTCATCAAAATTATCTAGTATTCGTTTAGCAAGTGTCGAGTTTGTTTCCTCTAAATGCTTAGTAATTAATGCTTTTAATTCATCAATATCATAGCTACTATGTACTTCATACATACTTACAAACTCTTTGTTAAGCTTTAGGTATAAATCGCGTTTAACGTCTAAAACATAAGCAATACCACCGCTCATACCAGCTGCAAAGTTTTTACCAGTTTCACCTAGTACAACAGCTTTACCACCTGTCATATATTCAAGCCCGTGGTCGCCACAACCCTCAACAACAACCGTTGCGCCAGAGTTACGCACCATAACCCTTTCGCCTGCTATACCGTTAATATAGCTTTCGCCAGATGTTGCACCGTAAAACGCAACGTTACCTATAATAATGTTGTGTTCAGCCTCAAATGGGCTTGTTTTTGGTGGGCAAACAACAATTTTACCACCAGATAAACCCTTGCCTATGTAGTCGTTGGAATCACCTTCTAGGCGCATTGTCATACCTTTTGGTATAAACGCACCAAAGGATTGCCCAACACCGCCAGTGCAGTTTACAACATAAGTATCAGTTGCAAGGTCCTTACCAAAACGTGCTGTTATCTCTGAACCTAAAATTGTGCCGAGTGTGCGGTCAGTACTGCAAACAGCAATATTCTCTGTGTGTTTTTCACCTTTTTTAAACGCTTTATCAAACTTTTTAAGCAAAACAGTTTCATCCAATGTTTCACGTAATTTAAAATCAAAAAGTTTTGTTTCATCAAAAGTTTTTTCAGCAAAATGTGCATATTTATCGTCGATAATTTTGCTCATATCTACAAGCTCTGCACGTTTTGTTGTTTTGCGTTCTTTAACTTTTATTAAATCTGTACGGCCTGTTAGCTCTTTTAAAGTACGTATGCCTAGTTTTGCCATTATTTCGCGCACTTCTTCAGCTACGTATAGCATAAAGTTCATAACAGCCTCTGGTTTGCCTCTAAAACGTGCACGCAATGTTTCGTTTTGTGTAGCAATACCAACTGGGCAAGTATCAAGGTTGCAAACACGCATCATCATACAACCCATAGTTACTAGTGGTGTTGTAGCAAAGCCAAACTCCTCAGCGCCTAAGATAGCTGCAATTGCAACATCTCGGCCGCTCATAAGTTTACCATCAGTTTCAAGTGTAACTGCTGAGCGCAAACCATTTTGTATTAGTGTTTGGTGTGCCTCTGCAAGGCCTAGTTCCCATGGTAAGCCTGCATCTAAAACAGAGCTTATAGGCGCAGCGCCTGTACCGCCATCGTAACCAGAAATTAGTATAACTGCCGCACCAGCTTTTGCAACACCAGCTGCTATTGTACCAACACCAGCCTCCGAAACAAGTTTAACTGAAATACGTGCTTTTCTGTTAGCATTTTTAAGGTCGTAAATAAGCTGTGCTAAATCTTCTATCGAATAAATATCGTGGTGTGGTGGTGGCGAAATTAAGCTAACACCAGCTGTCGAGTGGCGAGTTTTTGCTATCCAAGGGTATACTTTACCGCCTGGCAAGTGCCCACCCTCGCCTGGTTTTGCGCCTTGCGCCATTTTAATTTGTATCTCTTGTGCGCTTAATAAGTATTCGCTAGTAACACCAAAACGCCCAGAGGCAACTTGCTTAATAGCACTGCCACGCTCTGTACCAAGGCGGCTTGGCATTTCGCCACCCTCGCCAGAGTTAGATTTTGCACCAAGGCGATTCATCGCAATGGCCATGCACTCATGTGCTTCTTGCGAAATTGAACCATATGACATAGCGCCAGTTTTAAACAGTTTAACAATCTCGCTAGCAGGCTGTACTTCATCTAACGGTATTTCTTGCGCATTTGCAAAATTAAATGCAAGCAAACCACGCAAAGTATGTGGTTTATTTACATCATCAACCATTGCTGTGTACTCTTTAAAGCGTTTATAATCACCATTTTGAGTAGCTTGTTGCAATGCAATAATAATTTCAGGGCTATATAAATGGTCCTCTTTATCCTCGCCATTGCGCAATTTTAAGTAGCCAAGGCTATCAAGGCCTGTATCAACCGCAAGGCCTAGTGGATCAAATGCTTTTGAATGACGGAACTCCACACCCTCAGCAATTTCATCAAGACCAATACCCTCAACACGGCTAACTGTGTTTGTAAAGTATTTGTTGATAACATCCTTATTAATACCAACAGCCTCAAAAATTTGCGCTGATTGGTAAGATTGTAAAACAGATATGCCCATTTTTGCAGAAACTTTAACTATACCATGTAAAACCGCATGGTTATAATCGTGTATAGCTGTGTATGGGTCTTTATCTAATATTTTTAGTTTGATTAACTCCTCAATGCACTCATGCGCAAGGTAAGGGTTAATTGCACGTGCGCCATAACCTAATAGCGTTGCAAATTGGTGTACGTCACGTGGCTCACCACTTTCTAGTATTATAGAAATAGCAGTGCGTTTTCTTGTTTTAACTAAATATTGCTCTATCGCTGAAACAGCAAGCAAAGATGGCACAGCAACGTGGTTTTCATCTACACCTCTATCTGATAAAATCAAGATATTTGCGCCATTTTTATATGCTTTGTCGCAAGCTACAAATAGTTTATCAAGGGCTTTTTCCAAAGAGGTGTTTTTGTAATACAGTAGCGAAACTGTTTGTGTGCAAAAACCATCTCTGTTTAAAGATTTAATTTTTGCTAAATCTGTACCAGTTAAAATTGGGTTTTGCACCTCAAGCACTTTACAGCTATCTGCGCTATCACGCAAAAGGTTACCGTCTGAGCCTATATAAACAGTAGTATCTGTTACAATTTCCTCACGTAGGGAGTCAATAGGTGGGTTTGTAACCTGAGCAAATAGCTGTTTAAAATATTTAAACAATGGCTGGTGCTTATCCGAAAGCACAGCAAGCGGAATATCTGCACCCATAGCAACAGTTGGTTCAACGCCATTTCGTGCCATTGGCAAGATGTTGCCTTTAACGTCCTCATAGGTGTAACCAAAAACTTTATATAGTTTATCTCTTTGTGCTGTTTTATGTGTTTCGATTTTTTTATTAGGTACTTTTAAATCGTCTAATTTAAGCAAATTGCGGTCAAGCCATTCGCCGTAAGGTTTTTTCTGTGCGGAGGAACTCTTACATTCTTCATCAGAAATAATACGCTTTGCAACTGTATCACCCAAAAGCATTTTACCTGGTTGTAAACGTGATTTTTTAACAACCTTAGCTGGGTCAATATCTAAAACTCCAACTTCAGAAGATAAAATAAGCGTATTATCACTAGTTACATAGTAACGAGATGGTCGCAAACCGTTTCTGTCTAAAACAGCACCCATAATGTCACCATCTGAGAACAAAATAGCCGCTGGGCCGTCCCATGGTTCCATCATAGTTGCATAGTAATGGTAAAAATCTTTTTTGCTT
>CAYJJL010000004.1:0-24435 GCA_964370455.1 uncultured Faecalibacterium sp. | reverse complement strand
ATTGATGGTGCATCTGTTTCAGGTGCTATTTGTTGCATTATGTTATTAACGTAGCTCCAAGCATAAAAACCTGCACCGCCTATAAGAACTAAAACTATAACTAAAGGTAGCCAAATAGGCGTTTTGCTCTTTTTACGACGTTTTGTTCCGCCGTTAGTGCTAGCATTACTTTCTTGTTCGGACGCTTTACGAATTTTACGTGGCTGATCGCTCATTGTTTATACCTCTTTCTTTTATTTGTAATCCTTGTATGCCTCTATGGTTGTTGGGTCTAGCGGTTTGCCATTTGCAAGCACAAAATCCATGCTGCATTTCAAACACGCTCTCATTGCAAGGTTTATATCCTTGTAGGCTAAATCTCGCAATACTTCTATACCTTCAAAATTTCTTTCTTTACAAAGCATATCAGCAAGGTAAACAATTTTATCTATTAAAGACATGTTCGCCTTACCTGTGGTATGGCAAGCAATTGCACTTAAAACATCTTCGTCATCAATGCCCCATTGTGTCCTTGCCAGTATTGCTGCACAAACACCATGCCACACAGGCGATGGGCGATTTTGCGCATTATCAGCTATTATAGCATTTTCCTGCAAAATAAGCAACAATTCTGCACGCGATTTTTCTTTACATACATCGTGCAACAAAGCGGCCAATGCAACACGGTCTGGGTCTGCACCGTATTGCTTTGCAAGTTTAATCGCCATTTTCTTTACGTTTAAAGTGTGTTCGTAGCGTTTTTCCGAAACACTTTTTTTCGCAAGCTGTCTTGCTTTTTTAATTGTCATTGAAAATTCTCTTTTATCCTTTACGTTTTTAGTAATAAATTTTTACACATAAAGCTTTTCTGTTATAATAACTTTTTGTGCGCTTTCTGGTAAAAAATCAGCGCAGTTTTGCCCTTGTTTTAACATTTTACGTAAACTGCTTGAATCCATTTCAAGTGCAGTTATATCATTTAAAACTATGCGTTTTCCACTTGGGTCAAGTTCTTGCATTTTTTGTTTTAAGGCATTTTCATCCCCTGCATTACGTGTTTGCACAACCAAAACAGCTTTTTGTAAAATCTCTTGCCAGTTTTTCCAAATTGTAAAATTTAGTAACATATCGCTACCAACAGTTAAGTACAGCTGTGCGCCTTGATGTTTTTTACTTAACATATTTAGCGTATTTATTGTATAGTTAGCCTCGCCATTTTTTGCCTGGTTAATTTCCCAATCACTTATTGTTATATCTGCATCGTTGCTCGCTAGCTCTAAAAAACACTCACACATTTTAAGGCGCAAGTTAGCATTTGTTTTGCTTGCTACTTTATGTGGTGGTATACCCGCCGGCATAACAATAACTTTTTGTGGTTTTACAAAATCAATAGCGTGTTTTAAATTGTGTATGTGCCCTTTATGCGGTGGGTCAAAAGTGCCACCAAAAAGCAAAATTTTCATTTTAGCAAATCCTTATATTGGCTTTCTTTCTTTTTTTGTAGGTAAAGCACACATTTTGAGCCTATAACCTGCACAGGCTCTGCACCAATAGCCTCGCATAAAATATCCGATGCCTCACGTGCGTTGTACATGCTGTTTTCTAGTACTTTAACTTTTACTAACTCTCTAGCTGTTATGCAATCTTGTACAGATTTTATAACAGCCTCGTCTATTTCGCCTTTGCCTATGAAACATACTGGCTCCATAGTGTTTGCTTTGCTGCGTAGTATTGAACGTTGTTTTGATGTAAGCATAATTTTTTCCTTTATTTGTCAATTTTAAATATATTGTATTATCGAAATTTGTCAAGTGAAATTTTCATGAAATAATTTATTCGCCTAAAAAATCCACAAGTTTTTCCTTTAGTTTTTCCATGGCTCTGCCACGGTGGCTAATTGCATCCTTTTGGTTTGGCATTAGTTGTGCATAGCTTAGTTTATCAGTGTTTTTAGCTTTGCCACCTTCAACTAAGCCCATTTCATTTGGTATAAAAAGTGGGTCGTAGCCAAAACCATAATCACCAATTTTGCGCTCTGTTGCTACCACGCCATTGCACTCACCCTCACAAGTTAGTTGTTTGCCATTTGGTAAAACAAGGCAAATGGCACTAACAAATTTTGCTGTGCGTTTTTCATCTGCTACGTTTAGCATTTCGGCTAAAAGTTTATCGTTATTGGCTTCGTCTGCGCCGTGTATGCCTGCATAACGTGCGCTATAAACTCCAGGTGCGCCATTTAAAGCATCCACGCAAAGGCCAGAATCATCTGCAATTGTTGGCAAGTTTGCAAACTCGCAAATTGCTTTTGCTTTAATAATAGCATTTTCTAAAAAAGTTGTGCCTGTTTCCTCTGGGTCTATATCAATTTCAAGCTCTTTTAGGCTTTTTACAGTGTGCCCTGCACCTTCCAAAATACGCTTTAATTCAACTAGTTTTTTTGCGTTATTTGTAGCTGCACATATTACCATTAAGTGTCCTCCTCTTTTGCTAGCAAGCCATCAACAAACTGCTGTGGTGAAAACTGCAATAAATCATCTAAGCCTTCGCCCACGCCAACAAAGCGCACTGGTAAACCTAGTTTATTTTTTACACTTAACACACAGCCACCTTTTGCTGTGCCATCTAGTTTTGTTAGTATAACACCCGTTGCCTCAGCGGCTTTTACAAACTCTTGCGCTTGGCTAATTGCGTTTTGCCCTGTTATTGCATCAAGCACTAAAAAAGTTTCAAGGCTTGCCTCTGGCGAGGCTTTATGCCCACTACGGCTAATTTTATTTAGCTCTGCCATTAAATTTGCCTTGTTGTGTAAGCGCCCTGCTGTGTCGCATATAACTAAATCCATCTTTTTGGCTTTTGCCGATTGCACTGCATCAAAAATTAAAGCGGCTGGGTCTGCGCCTTCCTCGGCTTTTATTATTGGCACATCTGCACGGTTTGACCAAATATCAAGTTGCTCGCTAGCCGCCGCGCGGAATGTATCGCCAGCTGCAAGCATAACCTTTTTGCCCATGTTGCGGTAAAAGTTTGCAAGTTTTGCTATGCTTGTAGTTTTGCCAACGCCGTTTACACCTATTATTAAAATAACAGCAGGGGTGCCGTTTAACACTAAGTCTTTTTCAGGCGTGAGCATTTCCATTAATAATTCTTTTAATGCATTTAAAGCTTCGTTGCCATTTTTAAGTTTTTCTTTACTTACTTTTTCCCTTAAAGCTTCAACAAGCTCAACAGAAAGCTCTGCGCCTACATCTGCTAAAATAAGTTGTTCTTCAAGTTCGTCATATAAATCATCATCAATTGTTCTGCCTATGATAGTGTTTACAATTCGCCCCCAAAAACCTGTTCTGGTTTTTGAAAGCCCTTCTTCCATTTTCTTTTTGCTACCAAAAAGTGCCATATTGCCCTCCTTTTTTAAGCTAAAATATTTGATAATATAATTTTTATTTTTTAATTATCAGTATCCTTCATTTATATCTATCACATTTATAAGTGGTTTATTATCAAGATAATTTTTTAAATTTTCATAAAAAATATCTCGTTTTATCTGCTCTGTTTCTTTTATGCCATAGCCACCTGAGGTATGCGAGGTTAGTATTACATTTTGCATATCCCACAAAGGGTGTTCCTTTGGCAATGGTTCAGGGTATACCACATCAAGCACTGCACCCGAAAGTTTACCATTTTGCAAAGCATTTACCAGTGCGTTTGTATCAACTATAGTGCCACGCCCAACGTTTATTAAAACAGCACCATCTTTTATTTTGGCAAATGTATCATCGTTAAAGACATTAGCCGTTTTGGGCGTACCTGGTGCGCTTATTGCAATAACATCCGCACGTGCTAAGGCGCTTTCAAAGTTATCTGCCAGAAATACTTCATCAACAAATGGTGGTTTTTCGGCATTTGTTCTGCGCACACCTAAAACAGTTGCACCCAAAGCTTTAACAAGTTTTGCATATGCTAAGCCTATGGAGCCTATGCCGTAGATTAACACTGTTGAGTTTTTTACCGAGCGCACAGGCCCTGCTTTTTTCCAGACATGTTCTTTTTGCAAATCACGAAAAATATGTAAATTGCGATAAAGCGCAAGTTGCCCTGCCAACATGTATTCCGCTATAGAAAGCGTATATGCGCCCGATGCACTGGTTAGTATAAAATTGCTAGGGCAAAGCTCTGGTTTATAAATGTTTGCACCAGCCATTGTCATTTGCAACCATTTTAGATTTGGCAATTTTTTTAGTTTTTCTGGTGGATAGTTGCCCCAAATTATATCTGCTTTTTCTATGTTATCTTCATCATAATAAAAATTACAATCAGGAAATTCGCCTTGCATTTGTTTGGCAAAATCAAACATAGATTTTGCATAAACAGATATATTCATCACTCTTACCTCTTATGAAACCAAAGTTGCATCTACGTTGTTAATATCTAATCGCAATAATTTTGAAACACCATCATCTTGCATAGTAACACCATACAAAACATCGGCTGCCTCCATAGTACCACGGCGGTGAGTGATAACAATAAACTGGCTTTTATCTGAAATGCGTTTGAGGTATTGCGCATAACGCACAACATTGATATCATCAAGTGCCGCTTCAATTTCGTCCAGTATACAAAATGGTGCTGGGTTAACTGCCAAAATAGCAAAATAAATACTAATGGCAACAAGGCTTTGCTCGCCACCTGAAAGTGCAGAAAGGTTCTTGATAACCTTACCTGGTGGTGCAACGTGTATTTCTATGCCACTTTCTAGTATATCGGCATCCTCCTCCAAATTAAGCGAGGCTGTACCGCCACCAAAAAGCTCTTTAAATATGCGTTCAAAGTTATCGTTAATAATACCAAAGTTTTCCGCAAAGATATCACGCATTTGCAAGGCAAGCTCTGATATCATGCGTAAAAGTTCTGCTTTTGATTTTTCAACATCCGTTACTTGTGTATATAGTGTATCGTAGCGCTCTTTAACTTCCTTAAATTCCTCAATAGCACCAACGTTAACATTACCAAGTGCACGTATTTTAGCACGCACGCTTGTAACATCTGCACGCAATGTTGTTATGTTTTCAAAATCTATGCAAAGCTTTTCCGCCTCGGCAATTGACAATTGATATTCTTCCCATAGTTTTGAAATTGTTTGGTCATACTCGCCCTCAGAGGTACTTCTGCGCTCGGCAAGGCGTGCCATTTCTCCGCTCATTTGTTCACGGTTTTCGGCAAAACTGCGAGAATCTGCATTAGCTTTTGTAATGTTTGCCTCTTTTTCCATACGAGCTATGCCTGCTAGGCGTATTTTTTCTTCTTTTTCGGCTATGCGTTCTTTATGGTCCCCTTTAGCTTGTTCCATAGCGTTTATTTGTGCTTGGCTTTCCTCACTTAGCGCCTGTAAACGTGCTATGTCCGCTAACATCTCTTTAGTTTTTTCTTCGTTTTCTTCGTTGCGGTTTTCAAGTGCCAAAACGCTAGAGCGATGTAGTGCCATATCTTTTTCAAAAGCTAGGTGCGCCATGCGTTTTTCGCTCAAACTTTCGCTTAAACTTTGCCTTGTTTCCAAAAAGTTATCATCACTAGTGCTTAGCACTGAAAGTTCTTTTGAAAGTTGCTCAATTTCCGCCACTAGTTTTATATCAAGCTCTTGTTTTTTTGCAATTTGTGCGTTACTATTTGCCACTGTATCATCTAGCGTTTTTAATTGCCCTGCAAAACGTTCTGCGATTTCTCGCCCTTCGGAAAGAGAGTTTTCGAGGCGTTTTTGCTCCATTTCAGCACGTATTTTATCGTTGTTTGCTGTTATTTCCTCGCTACCTATTGCTAGTAGCTCTGCGCTTAATGCATCTACTTGTGCTTTAAATTTATCAGTATTTTCTTGTGCTTGTTCTTGTTGTTTTTGCAGTTTTATAATGCTCTGCTTTAAATCAGCAATTTCTTGCTTACGTGTAAATAAACCTGCTGAACGCTGAACACTACCGCCTGTAAAGCTACCGCCTGCGTTTATAACTTGGCCATCTACTGTTACAACACGGTTGCGATAATTTAAACGCTTTGCAACGCCAGATGCCTCGTTGATATCATCAACAACAACTATGCGCCCCAATAAGTAAGATATAATTTTTGAGTAGCGCTCATCGCAGCTAACAAGCTCGCTCGCTAGTTGTGCTGTGCCTGTTAACTGGCCATTAAAATAACCTGCTTGTATGGTATCTAGCGGTAAAAAAGTTGCACGGCCTGCACGTTCCTCACGCAAAAATGCCATTGCCCCTTTTGCGGCGCTTTCGCCCTCAACAACTATGTTTTGCAAAGCCGCACCAATTGCGGTTTCAATAGCAACTTCATAGCCTTTTTCAACAGTGATTATACTGCTAACTGGGCCAATAATACCACGCAAACGCCCTGCTGTTGCTGCACGCATAACACTTTTTACAGATTGCCCATAGCCATCCATGTTTTTTTCAAGGTCACGCAAAACGCTAATGCGCTGTGTATTGCCGTCAAGCATACGTGCAATTTTTTGTTCTTCAACATCAGCTTCTTCCAAGTTTTTACGGCGTGCATTTAGTTTTAGGTCAATGCCGTTTTTCATATTTGCTAGGCGTGTTAAACTTTCTAGCAAACCGTTTAAATATGGAGTATTCTCGGCAATTTCAGTTTCAATATTAGCTAAAACAGCATTTTGCTCCTCGGTACGGCTTGCAATTTCGGTTTTTTGCCCCTCGGCACTTTGCACTGCTGATTGCATTGCGGCTATATCCACACGGCAACCTGTTTGCTCCTCGGTTAAGCTTGCAAGTTTTGCTGTTATTTCGCCCTTGCGCTCGCCAGAGGCGCTGTTTTCTTTTTGTATATTTGCTAAAAGCTCTGTTAGCTCTGTTATTTCTTTATCTAGCACCAAGGTTTTATCTAAAATTTCGTCCATTTGCTTTTGGTGCTCTGCAATTTGTGTTGAAATTTGTGCCTCGCCCTCTGCGCTATCAAGCTGACTATTGCGCAAAGCCTCTATGCGTTCCTCGTTATGCTCTATATCGTTTTTCAAAACAGCAATACGGCTTTCACGGCCACTCATTTCCTCGGTGATACTGCGTATATCTGTGTGGTAGCGGTCAATCTCCATAGTTAAGCGCTGTGCCTCTAGGCGTATTTCTTCCGCTAATTCATCTGCTGTTTTTTGCTCTTTATCAAAACGCAAATATTCAGCCTCGGCTGTTTCGTACTTACGTTGTACCTCACGCACTGTTTCCTTAGCACGGCGCACATGGTCTACCCAGAGTGTTATCTCTAGGCTTTTGCGCTGCTCTGAAAGCTCTAAAAACTGCTCGGCTTTTTTACTCTCACGCTCTAATGGGCCAACACGGCTTTCAAGCTCGCCTAAAATATCACGCAAACGCTCTAGGTTTTCCTCAGCGCTTGCAAGGCGACGTTCTGCCTCATTTTTGCGGTAGCGATATTTTGCAATACCAGCGGCTTCTTCAAAAATTTCTCTGCGTTCGGCACTTTTTGCGCCTACGATTTCCGCAATACGACCCTGCCCTATTATGGAGTAACCATCTCTGCCAAGGCCAGTATCTAAAAATAGCTCATAGATATCTTTTAAACGGCAAACTTGCCCGTTTATTGAATATTCGCTATCGCCACTGCGGTAATATTTACGTCCTATGGTAACTTCATCTGCATCAATATCAAGGGTTCGGTCAATATTTTCCAAAGTTAGGCGCACTGAAGCAAAGCCCATAGCTCCACGTAGCTGTGTGCCGCCAAAAATAACATTTTCCATTTTACCTGCGCCACGCAACTGCTTAGCGCTTGTTTCGCCCAAAACCCAACGTATAGCATCTGAAATATTACTTTTGCCTGAACCATTTGGCCCAACAACAGCTGTAATACCTTTATCAACTTTTACTTTGAGTTTATCGGGGAAACTTTTAAAACCTTGAATTTCAAGCTCTTTTAAAACCATAGCTATCCTTTTATTCCTCTGCTACACCCATCAAGCGCAGTGCCTCTTTTGCGGCAAGTTGTTCTGCGCCTTTTTTACTTTTTGCTGTGCCACGTGCTAAACAATTTGAGTTTAAATAAACAGCGGCTACAAACTCCCTATCGTGTGCTGGGCCAATTTCTTCTTCTAAATGGTACGAGAGGTGTTCCTCTGGGTTTTGCTGAACTATCTCTTGTAGTTTTGTTTTATAATCAGTAGGTGCGTGCTTACCCTCAGTGATAAAACGCAAAACAAACTTTTTAGCGTTATCCATGCCACCATCAAGGTAAACGGCAGCTATCAACGCCTCAAAGGCATCGGCTAAAGTGCTTGAACGTTCCCTACCGCCTGAGTGCTCCTCACCTTTGCCTAGCAATAAATATTTGCCAAGCTCTATTTCTTTTGCAAACTGAAAAAGCGCATTTTCGCTAACGAGGGTTGCACGTATGCGTGTTAAATCACCCTCAGGGCGTTTTTCGTATGCGTTATATAAATGCTCTGCGCTAACAATTTGCAAAACACTATCGCCTAAAAACTCCATGCGCTGGTTATGTTCAACTTTTTCACGTGTTTCGTTTGCGTAGCTTGTGTGTGTTAGTGCAGTGCGTAAAATATTTTTGTTTTTAAAAGTGTATCCTATTGCTTTTTCTAAGCTTTGTGCCATAAGTGCTCCTTATACTAATAAACGCTTAAAGTTGCTTTAAAATTGCAAATTAGCAACTACCACTTAGCATTATGCCTTTGTTATTGCCTCTTTGTTTGCATCTAGTGCGTTTTGCATAGTGTCTCTTAAATCGCTATCCACGCATTTTTTTGCTTGGCGTATAGCATTTTTTATACCTTTAGCATGTGAAGAACCATGTGCTTTTATAACTATACCATTTGCTCCAAGGAAAGGCGCACCACCATGTGCTTCACTATCAAGCATTTCTTTTAAACCGCCCAAGCCTTTTTTAATTAGCAAGTATGCCATTTTACCAGCTAGGTTTGCTTTAAAAATATCTTTAAAAATGCCCATAAGCATTAGTGCAACGCCCTCTGTTAATTTTAAAATAACGTTGCCTGTAAAGCCATCACAAACAACAACGTCTGCATCGCCAGCTGGTACATAACGAGGCTCAATGTTGCCTATAAAGTTAATGCCCTTTGTTGTTTTTAAAAGCTGATGTGTTGTGCGGTATAGCTCTGGACCTTTGCTTTCCTCAGCACCGTTGTTTGCAAGGCCAACTGTTGGGCTTGCAACACCCATAACTTTGTTCATATAGCAAGAGCCCATTAGCGCAAACGAAACAAGCATTTCAGGGCGGCACTCAACGTTTGCACCAACATCCATAAGCATGTATGGTTTTTTGCGTGCAGGTATTACAGAGGCAAGTGCAGGACGTTTAACACCTTGTAATGTGCGTATAATTAGGCTTGTGCCAACATGCACAGCACCTGTGCTACCGGCTGAAACAAAAGCCTCGCCCTTGCCAGCTTTTAATAGGTTTAAGCCCACAACTATGGAGGAATCTTTTTTGCGACGTATTGCAAGTGCTGGTTCTTCGCATACGTCAATATTTTCTGAACAATGGTGCAAGGTAATGCCATCTAGCGAGATATTATTTTCTTTTGCGGTTTTACGCAAAAGTTCTTCATCGCCCATGCCTATAATTTCAACGCCGTATTCTTTAACTGCATCGGCAGCACCTTGCAAAGGCGCAAGTGGTGCGTTATCGCCACCCATCATGTCTAAGATAATTTTCATTGCAAAACCCTCCTATAAATCATGTAAATTCTTTTAAACCGTCATTAACATATAAAACCTATTTTATATTTGAGCGGTTACCCAATCTTTAAAACTTTGTACTGCACGCTCTGCAACTTTTGCATAGCGCAAACGTTTATCACGTATATGTGGTTCAATGGCTGGTAATATACCAATATTAGCACCCATAGGCTGAAAATTTTTATTTTCGCTAGTAATATAATTAAGTAGTGCACCGCACATTGTATCTAGTGGCGGTGGCGCAAAACTTTTGCCTTGCATACTCATATAAAGCGAGCGCGCCGCCAATAAACCACTAGCCATGCTTTCTACATAACCTTCAAAGCCTGTTATTTGCCCTGCAAAGTACATGTTAGTGTTATCGTTTAAGCAAAGTGCTTTTGATAAAACACGAGGGCTATCTAAAAATGTGTTTCGGTGCATAACACCATAGCGCACAAAATCAGCGTTTTCCAGCCCTGGTATCATAGAAAAAACTCGTTTTTGTTCGCCCCATTTTAAATTTGTTTGAAAACCAACTAAATTATATAATGTACGCTCTTTATTTTCAGCACGTAGTTGTACATTTGCCCAAGGCCTGTGCCCTGTGGCAGGGTCGGTTAAACCAACTGGGCGCAAAGGGCCAAAACGCATTGTATCATGCCCACGAGCCGCCATAACCTCTATTGGCATACAGCCCTCGTACACTTTAACGCCACCATCTTTTTTTGGTTTTCCGTCGTCGGTATTATCCTCGTCAAACTCGTGCACTGGCGCACGCTCTGCACTGGCTAGTGCCTCGGCAAAAGCATCGTAACTATCTTTACGGAAAGGGCAATTTAGATAATCCGCCTCGCCACGCTCATACCTAGCAGCTGAAAAAACTTTTTGCATATCTAAGCTTTCAGCTGTTACTATAGGTGCAACTGCATCATAAAAGTGCAGGCGGTTTTCGCCTGTTATGCTTGCAATTTCCTCCGCTAGTGCGCCCTCTGTTAAAGGGCCTGTTGCAACTATAACATAGCCATCTTTAGGCAAAGCTGTAACTTCACCCTCGTGCAGTGTTATGTTTGGTTCGTTTTTAATTATGTTTGTAACGCTTTCGCTAAAAAGTGCTCTATTAACTGCCAATGCGCCACCTGCTGGCACACGTGTTTGCTCTGCAACTGGTAAAAGGTTGCTACCTAAAAGGCGCATTTCCTCTTTTAGTAAGCCGCTTGCACTATCTAGGCGCTCTGCCTTTAAGCTGTTTGAACAAACAAGTTCAGCAAAACCTTGCTCTTTATGTGCTGGTGAAAATTTTTGTGGTTTTTGCTCGTATAAATCCACCAAAACACCTTGCTTTGCAAGCCACAAAGCGGCCTCGCACCCTGCTAGGCCTGCGCCTAATACGGTGACGTGTAATTGTTCCATTTAATGTTCTCCAATTTTTAAACAGTCGCTCTGCGACACATAACTATTCATTTTTCACTATTTATTTGCTTGGGATAGGCATTTCAAAATCGCAACCTTCTTTGTTGCAATGTAATTTGCGACCTTTTTTAAATAGTGTATTACCACATTTTTCACATTTAGTTGCAACTGGTTCATCCCATGTCATATAATCGCAATCTGGATATTTTTCACAGCCGTAGTAAATACGACCTTTTGCGCTTTTGCGCTGTAACATGCGCCCCTCGCCACATTTAGGGCAAATACCGCCTGTATCTTTAACAAGGCGTTTTGTGCCTTTACAATCGGGGAAGCCAGAACATGCTAAAAACTTGCCATAGCGCCCTGTTTTAACTAGCATTTGTTTGCCACATAAATCGCAAACTTCATCGCTAACTTCATCAGGTACTTTAACACGCTTGCCTTCCATATCTTGTTCTGCTTTTTGTAGGCTTTCGTCAAAACCTGTGTAAAAATCAGCTATTGTTGTGTTCCACTGTGCCTCGCCACTTTCAACTCTATCAAGGTTATGTTCCATTTGTGCGCTAAAAGTAGGGTCAACTATATCAGGAAATTGCTCTAACATTAGGCTGTTAACTGCACGCCCTAAAGGTGTTGGAAATAGCTTTTTAGCCTCTCTTTCAACATAGCCACGGTCTGTAATTGTACTAATAGTAGGCGCATATGTTGATGGGCGGCCAATGCCGTTTTCTTCAAGGGCACGTATCAAACTTGCCTCTGTATAACGTGGTGGTGGCTGTGTGAACTTTTGCTCACCAGCTAGTTTTTTAAGTTTTAACTCCTGCCCAATTTCCATATGTGGTAGGGCAGTTTCTTTTTTCTCTTTTTCGTCTGTGGCTTCTTCGTATAGGGCTGTAAAACCATCAAAAGTAACAGTAAAACCGCTAGCTTTAAAGCGATAATCAGCCGCTGAAATAGTTACAGATACAGTATCTTGCTCGCAATCTGCCATTTGGCTGGCCATAAAACGGCTCCAAATCATACGATATAGTTTAGCTGTATCGCCAGAGATGCTTTTATCAACTTCATCAGGTGTTAAACTAGGCATAGATGGACGTATAGCTTCATGGGCATCTTGCGCATTATTTGTGCCTTTTGTTTTCCACTTGCGTTCAATTGGGCAAATATAATTTTCGCCGTAAGCATCTGCTATATATTCTTTAGCTGCATCCACAGCCTCTTGCGAGATACGCAAGCTATCTGTACGCATATAGGTTATTAAACCAACTGCGCCATGCCCTGCTATATCAACACCTTCGTATAAAGTTTGTGCAGCACGCATTGTGCGCAAAGCTGTAAAACCTAAACGGCGAGATGCCTCTTGTTGCAGGGTACTTGTAATAAATGCTGGTGTTGGTGCCTTGCGCCTTTTGCCACGCTTTAAATCGTGCACAGTATATTTTGCACCTTCTAGTGCGGTTTCAATCGCTTTTGCTTCTGCCTCGTTTACTGGCAAAAGTTTTTTGCCGTTAGCATCTGTTGCAAGGCGTGCAGTAAAACTTTTACCATCTGCACTTAAAGTAGCGTCAACGTTCCAGTATTCCTCTGGTATAAAGGCCTCAATTTCTTTTTCTCTATCGTCAATTATGCGCACTGCCACGCTTTGCACGCGCCCAGCAGAAAGCCCCCTGCGAACTTTACGCCACAAAAATGGGCTTAGTTTATAACCAACAAGCCTATCAAGCAAACGGCGTGCTTGTTGCGCATTAAACAAATCCTCGTCAATAACACGTGGATTTGCCATGCCAGATTGCACACCTTTTTTTGTAATTTCATCAAAGGTAATACGGTTAGCTGCTTTGCTATCAAGCCCAAGTAAAACAGCTAAATGCATGCTTATAGCCTCGCCCTCACGGTCAGGGTCAGTTGCGAGATAAACAGCATCTGCTTTTTTTGCACTGGCTTTTAACTCTTTTATTAATTTTTCTTTACCTTTAATGTTTATATATTTAGGTTCAAAACCATTTTCGACATCAATACCAATTTTTGACTTTGGCAAATCACGTATATGGCCCATACTGGCCATAACTTCGTAATCTTTACCTAGGTATTTGCCAATAGTCTTTGCTTTAGCGGGAGATTCCACTATAACGAGTTTCGACATAAACTTTTCCTCTTTTTCCTATTATTTATTTCAAAACATACTGCCTACCTGGCAATACGATAATTTTCCCTTTTATTTCTAGTTCCGAAAGTGCGCCTAATACAGCGCCCATTGGCATACCACTTTTTTCACAGATGGCACTTAAACCAATTGGCCTTGCACCTATATGTAATAAAATTTGCTGTGCCTGTGGTGAAAGCTCTGCTTTTTCAGTAATTTTTAGCGGTATTTCTTTTTGTGTTTGTTCCATACCAATTTCAGCAAGTACATCATCGGCATTTATTAAAATTTTAGCTCGCTGTGTTGCAAGCAAGGCATTTGTGCCCTCGCTCAAAGCCGAAAATACACTACCTGGTACTGCGTACACTGGCGTTTTATATTTTTCTGCGTAGCGCACAGTTATTAATGTGCCACTTTTTAAGCGTGCCTCCATAACTACTAGCGCATCCGAAAGTGCCGCTATTATGCGGTTACGTGGCGGAAAACTCCACGCGCCTGTTGCATAAAAAGGTGCGTATTCGCTAATAGTTAAACCACCTAAGTTTTCCATCTCTTTACGCAATGTGCCGTGGCTTGCTGGAAATGTTTTGTTTATGGGTGAACCTAACACTGCTATAGTTTGCCCTTTTTGTCTTGTTACAGCCCTGTGGCTTGCACCGTCTAGCCCATCAGCTAAACCGCTAACTACCACTGCACCAGCTTTTGCAAATGCTGTACCAAAACGTTCTGCGCTTGAAACGCCATAATCCGTAGGGCGGCGTGTGCCTACCATACCAATGTATTTGCGCCCTTCAAGCACTGTTAAATCGCCCGTTGCATAAAGCACCAAAGGCAAATTTGAAATTTGTTTTAATGCTTTTGGGTAATTGGGGTGATCCACATATAAAATATAAATATTTTGTGTTTTACAATATTCCACCAGTTCGCATGCAGCTTTAGCGTTAAGCGACATGCCTTTTGCTTTTTCTGCAAGTTTTTTGCCTAGCAGCTTTGTAAATAATGTAGTTTCGCGTTGTTCGTAGGCGCTTTTTGCATCGCCAAAAGTTTCTAGTATTTTTTTTGCGTTTGGATGTGCCGAACAACAAACATCCGCCAGCCACAACCAATAATATATTATGGGGTAATCGCTATTTTCATGCATTGCATCAAAACTAACGCTTGCGAGTTGCTCAAGCGGTGTTTGTGCTAATATTTGCATAGAAACATAGGTTTTCATAAGCCCTCCATGCGAAATTCCCACAATAGTAAACTGCCAGCTATGCCAGCATTTAGGCTTTCAATGTTAGGTGACATAGGTATGCGCACTGCTTTATCACAAGCGTTGCAAGTTTCATCTTTTAGGCCTTGCCCCTCGCTACCTATTGCTATACACACGCCGTTTTCGCTCGGTAAGCGTATGCTACCCAGCGGCTCTGAATTATAGAGCGCCGCCGCAAGGCATGGCACTTGTAGTTTTTGCAAAGTGCTAATAGTAGCTTGTACATCTATTTGTTCAATAACTGGTATTTTAACCGCTGTGCCCATGCTTGCACGCAAAGTTTTTGGTGCAAAAACACCAGCGCAACCATCGCTTAGTAAAACTGCATCAAAACCAAAGGCAACAGCTGAGCGCAAAAGCGTGCCCACATTGCCTGGGTCTTGCACGTTTTCGAGCAACAAATACCGCCCTGATTTTTTTAATACTTCTATAGTATAGCACGGAATAGCACAAATAGCAAAAACACCCTGTGCACTTTTAGTATCGGATAGCTTTTGTGCAACGTGATTTTCTATGGTAAAACACTCAGCTTTTATGTTTAAAAGTTCTGGGTTTTTATCAAGAGCCTTTTGCGTAATAAACAGTGTTTTAACCACACCACTTTCGCCTAGCTCTAAACACAGCTTTAAGCCCTCCGCCACAAAAGATTTTTCATCGGCACGGAAGGCTGCGCTATTTTTAAGCTTGCAAGCGTATTTAATTTTTGCGTTATCTCTGCTTGTTATAATGGTGTTTTGTGTTTCCAAATAAAACCTCTCTATAAGCCGAACAAGTGTTACCCAAACCGCTTTAAGCAAAAATGACGCCCACGTGTGTGGGCGTCAGTAATAAGTTTTGGTATGACGCCCAGCGGTAAATTAAGCTTTTTTGATTGTTTCAACCAAAGCAGCAAAACTTTGAGGGTCGTTGATAGCCATTTCGCTTAGCATTTTGCGGTTTAGGTCTATGCCAGCTTTTTTTAGGCCACACATAAATGTGGAGTAGTTGATGCCCATTGGACGAACTGCGTTGTTGATACGAGTAATCCACAGGCTACGGAAGTCACGTTTTTTCTGTTTACGGCCAATGTAAGCGTAGTTACCGCTTTTCATTGTTTAGCCATTTTAAAATGCTTGCTCTTGGTACCGTAGAAACCTTTCGCAAGTTTAAGAATTTTTTTACGACGCTTGTGCGTCATAGTGCCGCCTTTAATACGTGCCATTGTTATAATCTCCTTTTTCGTTTTAGCAAGGCTTTAAAATATGGTGCAACACCATTTTGCTTTACTAGCAAGCCTTTGCTTTTATCATCCCAACTTTTGCAAACAAAAACTTAACCGTAAGGTAGAAGTTTTTTGATAGTAGCAAGGTTTGAACAATCCACGTAATGGGATTGACGGTAACCACGAGTTAGTTTTGTTGTTTTCTTTGTTAGTATGTGGCTGCGGAATGCGTTGCCACGTTTTACTTTGCCGTTTTTAGTTAACTTAAAGCGCTTTTTAGCACCCGACATTGTTTTTAGCTTTAATTTTGCCATTTTAGTTATCCTCCTACAGAAATTTCATTTACTGGGGTTTTGGTATCATCAACATGGTCATTGTGCGCCCTTCAAGATGAGGGTTTTTATCCATAGTTGCACCAGGTAATGCCTCTGCAAAACGTTTTAAAACATCCACGCCCAGGCTACTGTGTGCCATCTCACGGCCACGGAAACGTATCGAGGCTTTCACCTTGTGGCCTGCTGCGATAAATTTCGCGGCTTGGTTCACTTTGGTGTTGAAGTCGTTAGTGTCAATGTTTAGAGAAAGACGTGTTTCTTTAATTTCAAATGTTTTTTGGTTCTTTTTGGCTTCCTTCTCCCTCTTTTGTTGTTCAAAGCGATATTTGCCATAGTCAAGAACTTTACATACAGGTGGTACTGCTTGTGGAGCTATTTTAACAAGGTCGAGTTTTGCTTCTTCTGCTTTACGCATTGCCTCGGTTATGCTAACAACGCCTAGCTGTTCACCGTCTTCGCCTATAAGGCGTACTTCTTTGTCACGGATTTCCTCATTGATTTCGAGTTCTTTCGATTTTCCTGTGGTAGCGATTAGAATGCACCTCCAATTAAGATTGAATTTGTTGATAATACAAAAAATGCGGCAATCGTCAAAACGGTTGCCGCACTAAAATACAAGTAAATAAACCTAAAATTAAGGTTAAATTTATTGGCCCGTGGTTTAAAAACTACAAGGCGAGCACGGCGGCATGCCGATTGCTACTTTCTTTACCAAGAGATTTTACCACATATGCAAATTAATGTCAATAGCTTTTTTACATTTTATCAACTTTTTTAGTGTTTTAAAAAATTATTTTTATAACTCTAATAGCGTAGCTGTGTTTAACATTTGCGCTTCTTCTTTTATATGCGTTATCAAAACAACTGTTTTACCTGCAACATTATTATTTACATAGGCAATTACATTTTGCTTTGTTTCTTCATCAAGCCCTTTAAAAGGTTCATCTAAAAACAAAACATCGTAATCGCTAAGTAGTGCCCGCAAAATAGCTACTCTGCGTTTCATACCGCCTGAAAGCGTGCTAACTGGTACTTTTTCAAAACCTTCAAGCCCTATATCTACAAGTGCTTTTAATATAGTTGCGTTATCTTTACCGCTTACAAACTTTATATTTGTAAGTGCCGATAAATTTTCGCACAGCCTATCCTCTTGAAAAACCGCCGAGATTTTTTTGCCACTTAACCCTGTTATATTTCCGCTATCTGCTTTTTCAAGATTTGTCATAATACGCAGTAACGTTGTTTTGCCAACACCAGATGCCGCCATTATAGTATTAACTTTTGCACCCTCAAAACATGCTGATAAATTTATTAAAACTTTATTTTCGCCAAAAGCTTTGCACAAATTACTTATAACTATATTTTCCATAACTATGCACGCTCCAATTGCTTTTTAATTTGTGTTAGCAAAAATAGCACAGCTTTTTCAAAAGCAACACTAATTATAATAATAACAACTGTCCATGCAAATAGCGAGGCTATATCAAAAAACGATTTAGACATAAACAAATGCTCACCTATGGAGTTATCAGGTATACCTATAACTTCGCCAGCTATGCCAGATTTCCAGCAAAGGCCAAGTGCAACACTAAGCGCAGAGTGAAAAAACGGATAAACCTCAAATATATAAATATATCTTATTTTTTTAACACCGCTAACACCAAAAACCCTTGCCATTTCTAAAAGCTTTGCATCTGCCGTACTTATGCCCTCTAGCATATTAATATACACCACTGGTAGCACTACTAAAAAACTAATAAAAATGCCTAAATCCTGCGAGGAAAACCAGAAAAGCGATAAAATAACAAAAGAGGCAACCGGTATAGATTTAATTGTCATTATAAAAGGCGCGAGTAAATCTTTAAGCAATTTGATTTTTGAGGCTAGTATCGCAAGTATAACACCGCTAAAAAGCCCTATTGCAAAGCCACTCACTATACGCAAAAACGAATTGCGCACCGAACGCCAAAAATCGCCTGTTAAAATAAGTTCAAACAGGCGTACAAATACCGAACCAGGAGATACCAAAAATATCTCCTGATCGATAATCATAGCAGTGATTTGCCAAACAACTAGCCAAAAAAGCACTGCCCATATTTTAATTTTACTATTACCCTTATTGTACTGCATAGTAGAATGCATCGTCTGGTAAAGTGCCACCTACAGATGCTGGGTTTTGCTCAAACAATACGTTTAAGTAACCAGAAAGTGAATTTTTCATTTCCTCGCCTTCAATGCAAACAATGTTGCACTCTGGTATTGCTACAAGCGCAACTGCCTCTGGTACTATTTCGTATGCGCCTACTAAAGCTGCGCCTGCTTCAACGTCAGAGTTTACAAAATCAACAGATTGTTTGTAGTTTGCCATGAAAGCTGCAACTGCCTCTGGGTTTTGCTCTGCAAATTCTTTTCTAACAATTACAACACCTGTTATTAGTTCAGAAGGCATTTCTGCGCTTTCTTGTGTTTTGTTCCATTCTTCAGTTAAATCTAAAACAACTTTTAAGCTTTCGTTGCTAGCTTGTGCAGTTGCAACAAAAGGTTGTGGTAGCATAGCAATAGCATTTGGTTCTGCCGCAATTGCTGCAACAACTTCAGCTTGTTCTGTTTTCCATTCGATAGTTACATCAGCATCTGGATCAATACCATTTTGAGTTAAAATATAACGCAAAGCATACTCAGGTGTAGCGCCTTTGCCTGACGCATAAATTGTTTTGCCTTTTAAATCTTCAATGCTTGTGATAGTTTCGCCGTTTTCAACTATGTATAAAACGCCTAGTGTGTTAATGCCCATTACTTGCACGCCGCCCTCTGTATTGTTATACAAAACAGCTGCTAAGTTTGCTGGTACTGCCGCAATATCAATTTCGCCTTTTGCAATTAATGGTGCAATTTCGTCTGGTGATGCAGCCATTTGGAAAGTGTAGTTGTTATCGGTAATTACACCGTTTTCTACGTCGTCCATAAATTTAACCATACCCATTGCTGTTGGGCCTTTTAATGCAATTGCTCGCACGTCAACTGGGTCTGCTGTTGTTGCTTCAGTTTCAGTTGATTCTGAGCTTTCGGTAACTTCGGAGCTTTCTGCAACCTCTGAAGATGAAGAAGTTTCTTGTGATGCTGTATCAGTTGACGCTGGTGCGCATGATGCAAAAGCTAAAGTTAGCATCATAACTGAAAGTAAAAGTGATATTTTTTTTACCATGATATAAATCCTTTCTTTTTATATGCCAAAACATAATACAGGTTTGCCTTGGCAACTGCGAGCGCAGCCGTTTGCTAATCGCCCAATTGGTTGAATATATTTTTTAGTTCTGTCTCATTTGTGATAAGAACATAACCCTTGTGGTGCTCAATGGTTTGCATTTTTTGCAAATATGCAAGCTCTCTATAAAGTGCCGCCCTGCTTACTGCAAGCCTAACGGCAAACTCGTCCTTATTGCAATCAATAATAACCTTTGAGTCTTTATTTTTGTGTGATAACAGATAGAAGATAATTCTACCCCTACACGATTTAATTGTCAACACCTCTACCCTGCTAATTAAAAAATTTATTTTTTTATTACAGTACATAGCATATTTCAAAGCAAGGTTTGAGTCATTTTGCATGGTTTCAACTATATGCTGTTTTGGTATGTATAAAAATGTTGCATTTGTCTTGCAAATTATGCATGTTCGCAGTTCACTTTTTAGCAGTAAATTACTAATACCAAAACAATCGCCTTTATTTAGCTCGTTTAAATATAGCTCTCTATTATCAAGCGCGAGCGAATACACACTTGCCGTGCCCTCGCAAACCATAACAACATACTCGACATCATCTAGCACATCATCAACAACTTGCCCTGCTTTGCGTTTTATGAGCTTTGTTACATTTGCATTGATATTAAAACCAGATAAAAACTCTGATTTTTTTAAACTTTCATAAATGACGTTGTTTTGCAAAATAACAATTCACCTCACTATTTGCTTTGCCACTCAGTTTAACACTTAACATCGCAGTTGTCAACTGCTAACTCCAAAATTTACAATTTGTATCAAATGAGACAGCAAAAGCTTTTATTTTGTGGTAAGTTATGACTAACTGAGGTAGGAGGAAAGAAATGAAAAAGACTATATTGCTCGCTGGAGCGTCAGCTGTTGGCAAAACTGCTTTGCTAAAACACTTGCTAAAAGGCCTCAGCAATTATGGCGAAAAAGTTTGCGCTTGTAAAATTGATTGCATAAAAACAAACGATGATAAAATTATACAAAACGCTGGTTTCCCCTGTGTGGCTGGCATAGGTGGAGATATTTGCCCAGACCATTTTTTAGTTTCAAACTTGCAAGAACTTTGGGATTGGGCTAAAGAAATTAACCGCCAAACACTTTTTATAGAAACAGCTGGTCTTTGCCATCGCTGTTCACCAGCGACAGCCTCCATGATAGCTGGCTGTGTAGTTGATTGCACTGCTAGCAGTAAAGCACCAGATGCGCTAGGGCCTATGCTAACACAGGCAGATTTTATAGTGCTTTCAAAAATAGATTTAATATCACAGGCCGAAAGAGAGATTTTTATTTGGAAGATAAAATCGCTAAATAAAAACGCAAAGATATTCCCTGTTGATTGCATAGCTTTTTATGGCATAGAACCACTTTGTAAGTGGCTTGCAGAAAAACCATTTGCTGATGAAACAAATTTTGATACCTTGCGCCATACCATGCCAAGCGGTGTTTGTTCTTATTGCGTGGGTGAAACAAGGGTTGGTAGCATGTTTCAGCAAGGTGTTGTTGGCAAGATTAGTTTTAAAACGGAGTTATTATGAAAAATTTAACCATAATTGGCGGTTACGATAAAACAGGCAAAAAAGAAAATATAGAAACTTTAACGCTAAGCATAGGCGAATTATACACCATAGTGGGCAACACTGGCTCTGGCAAAAGTAGGCTTATAAAAGATATAGAACAGCTTGCCACTGGTGAAAGCATAACAAAGCGCAAAATTATTATAGATGATGATACCCCACACGAGGCACTTATGGCGCACCTTGGGCAAAGCATGCGTTTTGTGTTAGATGTAACCGTGGAGGAGTTTTTTATACTACATGGCAAATGTAAAGGCAAAGCTGTTGATTGCAAGCGTTTGCTAGAAATTACAAACGACATAACACCTGAAAAGGTTAATTTGCACGATAATTTAAACGAGCTTAGTGGTGGGCAAACACGAGCTGTTATGATAGCGGATATTTCGCTAATATGTAACTCGCCCGTTGTGCTTATTGATGAAATTGAAAACGCTGGCATTGATAAAGAAAAAGCTCTTTTATATTTAACAGGTAACAACAAACTAGTAATAGCCGTTACACACGACGCACACACAGCACTAATGGCAAATAAACGCATAATTATGAATGGCGGTGCAATAAGCGCCATTGTTGAACGCACCGAAAACGAAAAAGAGCTATATAAAGCGTTATCGCAAGAATACAAAAAGCAAAAAGAACTACAAACTAAAATGAAACAAGGTTTATATTTAGCTTAAGCGAACAAGGAAAGGAACAAACATGAAAAAAGTTTTATTATATTGGAATCATATTTGTATTTTACATAAAAAAGAAAAAGAGTTTATAGAAAAAGCTGCTGAAATGCTTTTAGCACAAGGCATAGAGTTAAGCGTTAAATACTTTGGTTTAGGGTATGAAATGCATATGTCTACATACCTTGCACAGCCAGATGCTATTTTACCAGATTTAATAGTTAGTGCCGACCTTGAAGTTTTTGAGCACAACAAAGTTTTTGATAAGTTTAAAAATAACTTGCATTTGAGCACAGGTTTATTACCACAAAAAACTAGCAGTGCCACACAGTTAGTACAAAAAGATGCTCACCTTTTACCTTTGCTTGCCATACCGCTAGTGTACTATACAAACGAGCCTAAACTTTGCCAAAACAAAGCATTGCATCAAATAGAAAGTTTAGCTTTTGGTGGCATTAATAACTCTGCCGCTAAAACAGTGGTAAAAACTATTTGGAGCGAGCACGGCAAAGATACTGCCGACAGCCTACTTGCCAATAGTAACGTTGTTGATATGCCAATAGTAGCGTTTTCGCAAGTGAAAAAAGGCTTTAGTAAAGTTGCGCTTGTTCCCTCTGTTTACGCTTTAAGCTCAGATGAACAAACAAGCTTTTTGCGCCACCCCTCTGAAGGACCTTTGCTGATACCATCTTACCTATGCGCTATGAAAAGCATTGATTTTGAGGTGGCAAAAGCGGTTTCGAACGCTATTTTTTGCGAAAGTTTTTGCGATTTTTACGTTGAAAATGCCGATTTAATTATGTTTATAGATAAAACCGATAAACAAAGCCGACAGGAAAACGAAAAATACTACTACCCCAAAGCAAACTGGTTTGATGATGTTAAACCTACTAATTTTTACGAGCTATACACAAAACACCTGCCAACAGCTGTTGCACTTTAAATTTGTGATATATATTAAGTTTGCAAATGTAATTGAGTTTTTAAACGAACAATTGTTATTAATACCCTTAAAAAGCAGTTGAAAAACAACATTAAACTTAGTAATTAAATTTAAAAAATAGCACAAATAAACATTATATTTTTATTCAACACGCCAATTATTTATTTTGGCGTGTTATTTTTTATTTTTACATTGACAAAACAATTTCAAAGTGATATTATTTTGATATCAAATAAACTCACTTGAGTTTTATAAAACCAATTATAGGTATTGCATTTTTATTAAAAATAAAAGCTAAACTTTAAAGCACCTATATTAACCTACATATAAACTGTAGCAAAGAAAGGATTTTTACCATGAGCGAAATAATTTTAAACCCCAAAAAAGGCATGCCCGTTTTACTACTTATTATTTTTTCGTACATTGTTTCCATATCTGGCATTGTTTTTTCTGCCATTCAGCTTGGCAGTAACCCAACACCTGAAATGAGCACTGGTTTAGAACAAAGTGCTGGCACTGAACCATTATTTGTTGTTCTTTTAGTTTTAAGCATTATTTGGACAGCACTTGCGTGGATATTCTTCTGCGGTTTAAAAGCTGTTAAACCACAAGAGGCTTTAGTATTAACACTTTTTGGCAAATACACAGGCACTATTAAAACTGACGGCTTTTACTATGTAAACCCTTTTAGCTCTGCTTACAACCCTGCTGCAAGCACATCTTTACGCCAAAGTGGTGATGTAAACCCTGGTAAAACTGGAATGAAAACAGTTGTGAACGGTGTTGAAGTTGATGTAAACGGCAGTTTACCAAGCAAAATTATACCTTTAAAAGCTATGACACTAAGCAATAATAAACAAAAAATAAATGATTGCCTAGGCAACCCTATTGAAATTAGCATAGCTGTTATTTGGAAAGTCACCGATACAGCAAAGGCTGTTTTTACAGTTGATAACTACAAAGAATTTTTATCACTACAATGCGATGCTTCTTTGCGAAACATAGTGCGTTTATATCCTTATGACATTGCTGAAAACATTGATACCACTGGCGATGGCCAGCCAGACGAAGGCTCACTACGTGGCTCTAGTGAAGTTGTTGCAGCACGTATTAAAAAAGAAATACAAAGCAAAGTTGCCGAGGCTGGCCTTGAAATACTTGAAGCACGCATAACTTACCTTGCATATGCACCTGAAATTGCCGCTGTTATGCTACAACGCCAACAAGCAACCGCTGTTGTTGATGCACGCAAATTAATAGTTGATGGCGCAGTTAGCATAGTTGAAATGGCACTTAATAAACTTAACGAAACAAATACAGTAGAGCTTGATGAGGAACGCAAAGCGGCAATGGTATCCAACCTACTAGTTGTGCTTTGTGGCAATAAGGACGCCCAGCCAATAGTCAACTCTGGCTCGCTTTACTAATATGGCAGAACAAAGTAAAAAGCAGATACCGCTAAGGCTTTCTGCTAAATTATACGCACAAATTGCCGCTTGGGCCGATGATGATTTTCGTTCAATCAATGGGCAGATTGAATATTTACTTTCCGAGTGTGTAAAACAGCGCAAAAAAGATGGCAAATATGTTAGTGAAACAATAGATGAACCTATTGAACTTGATATTTAAACAAAAAAAAGCGCAAGATGTGGAAAACCCACAGCTTGCGCTTTTACTTTTGTTTTTATACTATCTAATAGTGTATGTAACTATTAAACAGTTGGTACGCCGTTTTCAGGTGCTGAATCTTTAACTAATAAGAATATTAGGATGAAAGGGCCAGCGATTGGAATTAAGCCTAGGAAAATGCTTGTCCAAGATTTGCCTGTATCGTTTAAACGGCGAACAGTTAGTGCTATACCAGGAACCATTGCTGCAAGTGCATAAATGCTAGAAAGGAAGAATAGCTCTGGTATTATGCCAACGATAGCACTT
>CAYJJL010000003.1:5763-26170 GCA_964370455.1 uncultured Faecalibacterium sp. | reverse complement strand
ATAAACGAACCAAAACAGCTTTTGCCTTTACTAGCACATATCGTAGTACCAGCTTTAATCATTATGATACAAGGCGATGATGGCAAAGCTATGATATTTTTAATAATAGGTGCATGCATGCTATTTATGGGCGGCCTCAGTTGGAAGTATATCACAGCAGCAATAATTGCTTTGCTTGCAGTTGCTGGCATAGTAGTAGGCTTTTTTAGAGATAGCTTAAGCACTAGCTACCAATGGCTACGTATACAAGCTTTGCTCGACCCACAAAACCTAACTGGCTGGGCAGCTAACGAAACAGTTTATAGCCAGTATACCTATCAGCAAGCCGCAGGTGAAATTGCAATGGGTGCAGGGCAAATTTTTGGCATGGGTATGTTTAGTGGCGAGTATTATTATGTACCCTACGTTTGGAACGATTTTATTTTTAGCTGGATAGGCTTTGCAACTGGCTTTGTTGGTTGTGCCGCTGTGCTTATTGTTTTATTTTGCATGGTGTTCCGCATATTATTTACTGGTGTACGCAGTGAGGATTTACTTGGCACTTATATTTGCACTGGCATAGCTGGTGCTGTTTTGGCACAAATTTTTATAAACGTTGGCATGAACTTGCGTGTTTTGCCAGTTATAGGTATTACCTTGCCGTTTTACTCGGCTGGCGGGTCATCTGTAACTATGCTTTATATAAGCGTTGGTATCGTTTTATCAGTTTATATACATAATAAAAAATCTTTATTTGGCAAAACATAAAAAACTGGACGTATCAATAAAAACTATGGCAATAAATTAAAATTAACAAGCTGATTATAATTTGCTGTAAATTAAGGCATTGCTAATTCGCAATTTGTTTAAAATAAAATGCATTTTGTTGTTTTTAACAAAAAATAACAAGCAAATATGTTATTTCGTAAAAAATTATCAACATCACCCAAAAAAAGCAATTTTTGTGTTATAATATACAAAACATTCACTTGCTTTAGCTTTTCTTTGTACAAAAAAAGGGGGTTTTATTATGAAAAAAATTGTTACTATTAGCCGCACCTTTTCCAGCGGTGGTCGTGAGGTAGGCAAACGTCTTGCAGATTTATTAGGCTACGCATATTACGATAAAGAGCTCATTGGCTTAATTGCAGAGCAAACAGGTTTTTCAAAAGAATTTGTTGAAAAATATAGCGAGGGGCAATTTAGCCGTGCATACCCTATACACGTAGCACGCACTTTTACAGTGCCTTACCCTACACCTAGCGAGCAATTACAAGTGGCACAAGCAAGCATACTTAAAAAAATAGCCTCTGAGCAAGATTGTGTTATCGTTGGCCGACGTGGTGATTACATTTTGCGCAAAGAAAATCCGCTAAAAGTGTTTATATACTCCTCCGATATGATGCAACGCATTAAACGTTGCCAAGATAAAGTGCCAGAAGATGCGCTATTATCTGGTAAAGAATTGCAAAAAAAGATTAACCAAATTGACAAAACACGTGCACGCTACAATAACTTTTACACCGCACAAGAATGGGGCGAAATGCATAACTACAACTTATGTATAGATACATCTAAAATTGATGTAAAAACAGCCGCTGAGATGATTAAAGTTGCAGTTGAAACAATGGTTACGACTGAAACACCAGCTGAATAAAATTTAATATTAAAAACATAAAAATGCTGTGAGTGTAAAAATACTCACAGCATTTTTATATATAAATTGCAAATTAACCTAGCTTAACACACAAGTGGCAAAAACAATTGCCTTTTAAATAATATCAACTAAAATATCTATTATTTGCATAACTTCTTGTTTTTCAAAGTTTGCATACGAAACTATTAAAGTAGCGGTGTTTTTATGCGAATCTTTTTCCATAAAATCTGACATAAATATTAAATCTACACCTTGCATTTTAGCAAGGTGTTTTATTTCGTTATCGGTTTTATTAGTTTTTAAAGTTAATGCAAAATGTAAGCCAGCATTTTGCTCGCTTATAGTAACAAACTTATTTAGTTTTGAGCTTTTTATTAGTGATATAATTTCGTTGCGTGTAGTTTTATAGCTTTTTTTAGTTTTTTTAATATATCGCTCAAAGTATCTTTCTGATATAAATTTTGCAAGTGCAAATTGCTCAAAGCTTGGCACGGTATTACTAACAAAATATAATTCTTCGTTATATTTTTTTAAAATTTCATCTGGCAAAATCATATAACTAATACGTAGCGAGGGCGCAATTGTTTTTGAAAAAGTATTTATATATATAACCTTTCCCAGTTTATCAATACTTTGTAGCGATGGTATAGGTTTTGTTGCAAACCTAAACTCGCTGTCGTAATCGTCCTCAATAATATATCTATCATCACATTCATTTGCCCAGTTCAAAAGTTCTATGCGCCTTGCATACGGCATAACTATCCCTGTTGGAAATTGATGATTAGGAGAAATATGCAAGATATTTGTTGCAGTTGTGGCTAGTTTTGTGGCCGAAAGCCCTTTTAAATCAAGCTCTATATACTTTAAACTTACTTTTTCAGCATTATAAACTTGCCACATTTTTTGGTAGCCTGGTGTTTCAACTGCATAGGTTTTTTCTCGACCTAGCAGTTTTATTATTACACCATAAAGGTATTCTGTACCAGCGCCTATAATTATGTTTTCAGCGTTAACTGTAATACCTTTTTCCCTATACAGATACTCGCTAATAGCCTTGCGAAGCTCGAAAACACCTAGCCTATCCGTTTTTTGTAAAAGTTTTTCGTAGTTTTCACTTAAAACTTGGCGCATTAATTTTGCCCATGTCGAAAACGGAAAATAATTTGTATTTACTGTGTTTTTATATAACGTTAAGTTTGTAATAGTGTGTTTTTCGCTTTTTATCGTTACATTTTTATCCACTTTTTTGCTGGATATTGCTTGTGGCACTTCAGCGGCAAAATATCCACTGCGCTCAACTGAATAAATATACCCCTCTGATAAAAGCTGATAATATGCGTTTTGTACTGTTATTATGCTTATGTTAAATTTTTCCGAAAGTTCACGTTTTGACGGCAATTTTTCGTTTGATGCTATGTTGTTATTTTCTATATCTGTTTTAATGCTCTCGTATAAACTAATGTAAATTGGCTTTTTGTCTTCCTTAGTAAAATTTATCATACAGCACCTCTGGTATTATAATTTTTTCGCATTTTGGATATTTTAGTATAATCAAATTAATTATACAATAATAACTGAAATAACACAACTAGCACAAGGAGGATATTATGGAAACTAATCACTACGAGTTAAACAAACAACTCGCACAAATGTTAAAAGGTGGCGTTATCATGGACGTTATGACACCAGAGCAAGCTAAAATTGCCGAGGCCGCTGGTGCGTGTGCTGTAATGGCACTTGAAAGAATACCAGCAGATATACGTGCAGCTGGCGGTGTTTCACGCATGAGCGACCCTAGCATGATAAAAGAAATACAAAAAGCTGTTAGTATACCAGTTATGGCAAAATGCAGGATAGGCCATTTTGTTGAGGCACAAATTTTACAGGCAATTAAAATAGATTACATAGACGAAAGCGAGGTTTTAACCCCAGCTGATGAAATTTACCATATAAATAAGCGTGATTTTAAAGTGCCTTTTGTATGTGGCGCAAAAGATTTAGGCGAGGCACTAAGGCGCATTAACGAGGGTGCAACCATGATACGCACAAAAGGCGAGCCAGGCACAGGCGATATTGTGCAAGCCGTTACACATATGCGCATGATGCAAGGTGCAATAAAACGTTTGCAAAACATGGATAAAACAGAGCTTTACAATGCCGCCAAAGAGCTTATGGTGCCGTATGATTTAGCGTTATATGTGCATGAAAACGGCAAGTTACCAGTTGTTAACTTTGCAGCTGGCGGTGTTGCAACACCAGCAGATGCAGCGCTTATGATGCAACTTGGTGCAGAGGGCGTATTTGTTGGTTCTGGTATATTTAAATCAGGCGAGCCTGCAAAACGTGCCACGGCTATTGTAAAAGCTGTAACAAATTTTAACGATTATAACATCTTAGCCGAAGTTTCTGAAAACTTGGGTGAGGCAATGGTTGGTATAAATCCATCAGAAATAAAAATACTTATGGCAGAAAGAGGTAAATAATGAAAATAGCTGTTTTAGCTTTACAAGGCGCATTTATTGAACATATAAACATGCTTAACAAGCTAGGTGTGCAAACTGTCGAAATACGTAAAAAATCCGATTTCAGTGGTAATTTTGATGGATTGATTTTACCTGGTGGCGAAAGTTCTGTCATAGGTAAGTTATTGCATGATTTAGACTTATTTGATGATATTAAAACAGCTATAAAAAATGGATTACCTGTTTTTGGCACATGCGCAGGGTTAATTTTACTTGCAAAGGATATTGAAAACCAAAGCACAAACCACCTTGCAACTTTAGATGTAACAGTTAAGCGAAACGCATTTGGGAGACAATACGATAGTTTTTGCGCCAGTGATGATTTTAACGGCGAAGATATTGAAATGATATTTATACGTGCGCCATATATATGCAAAGCTATGAACAACGTTAAAGTTTTAAGCGAGCACCGAGGCAAAACAATGGCTGTTAGGCAAGGCAACCAATTAGGCGTTGCTTTTCATCCTGAGTTAACAGGCGATTGCACTGTGCATAACTATTTTTTAAATATGATAAAACAACAAAATAAAGTAAGTGTTGGCGATTTAAAATTTAATATAGTTTTTGGTTAATACAATATTAAAACTAGTTTCTTTAAAAAGCATGTTTTTCACCTTACAATAAAATACTATTTTGCAAATAGCATAAAAACCAAGTGCAAATTAACGCACTTGGTTTTTATTGTTTATTAATTTTAATTATAGATTTTTCTAAAAGTTTTCTTTGCCTTGCTCTAAAATATTACGAAAGAACATATTTATGTATGATTTTATAAGTATAAAATTTACTTTTTCTCTGGTACAACTTCTATCCAGTAGCCGTCAGGGTCTGAAATAAAGTAAATACCCATATCTGGGTTTTCAAAGCATACGCAGTTCATGTTTTTATGTTTTTCAAGCAGTTCATCATATTTATCTGTTACAAATGCAAGGTGATATTCTAATTCACCCAAATTATATGGCTCTTTTCTATCACGCAGCCATGTAAGCTCTAGTTTAAAATCCGTTACACCATCGCCTAAATATACTAATATAAACGAACCATCTTCTGCGGCATGTTCTCTCACTGGCTTTAAATCTAATGCTCTGTCGTAAAATTCAAGGCTTTTTTCAAGATCTAGTACGTTAAAATTAAAATGGTCAAAACGTATCATAATGCTTCTCCTTTTGGTTCTTAGGTTTAACCACACTTACAATTAATCTAACTCAGATAATCCGCTTTATGTGGTGTTGCGTTAATGCCATTATATCACATTTGTGCATAGTGTCAAATAAAAGCCAAACCCTCAAACACCAACAAGGTACGTTTTGTATTGCACAAGCAAGTTAATTTAACTGTTTTTTATATCTCGTTTTGTTAAAATTATGCTTGCAATTGTTAGCGCGCTAATCGTAAATATTACAGATAACACAATATACATTATTAAATTATCGCTTTGTAAATCGCCACTTCCGTTTGAGTTTAAACCTACCGCCACCAATGTATAAGGGCTAATTTGCCATGTGCCTATACTAATTAACATTAAACCCATTATGCCAAACATAAAAGCAAGCCCAACTGGTATTGCAAAGTTTTTTATAACTAGCGAAATTAAAATTTGCACAGCTACCACGGCTAAAACGCCTAGCATCCCCCTTAATATCCACATTAGTATTTGCACTGGCATACCCTCTAATTTGCTATAAAAACCACTTAATAAATATAAAACGGCAACTAAAACTAAGGCAAGCGTGGCAAAAAAAACACAAACTACAAACTTGCCTAAAATTAAATATTTGCGTTTAACTGGTGCACTTGCAAAAGTGTTCCAGCTATTTTGCTCCAGCTTAAAACTAAACGCAACTATTAAACCAATTAAAACAGGCAAAAAGAAATAACTTAAAAACAAAGTGTGTTGTGTCCACAAACTATACCAACCATTTTTTAATATTTGTAAGTTTTGCAAATAATTAGCCGTACCAAAAACAGCCGATATTATTGGTAAAATAAAAAACGCTAGTAATATTTTTGATTTTTTTAGTTTTAAGTATTCCGCCATTATAACACGTGCAAGCATATTAAACCTCTTTTCGCTCAAAATAATTTGTTGATACTATAAACATAAAACCTGTTAAAACTAAAAGCATAATTAAATATTGCCACTGAAATCCCCTATAATAATAGCTAACTATACGTGTTTCAACATCCCAATCCATGCCGACTGTACCTAAAAACATAAAATATGAGCTTGGTACTAAACGCATAATAACAGGTGGAAAAAACGAGGATAAAAAACCTAAAAAACCTGTAACTATGCCCACTATAAAAGGCACAAATTGGTTTTGTAATTTGAGCGCAAGCACTAAAAACGCAAGTAATATAAAAACCGAGGTTACACTTTGCGATATAAAATAAAGCACAAACTCAAAAGCCAAAAAGGCATCTTTAAAGCCTGTAAACTGCCCAAGCACAGCAATAAATAAAATTTGATACAACACTAATAAAATAATATATACAGTTACAATTAAAAATTTAACCACTAGTAAATTACTCTTTTTTTGCATTGTAAAAAGCAATTTCATTGTGCTACCTTTGTGCTCCATATCACAAATACGAGATGCCACTACGCCAATTGCCACAGGGAAAAACAGTGCATTTAGCATAGGTAGCTGGTACAAAAAAGTTGTGTATCCGTTTTGCACATATGTACTATCATTAAAAAACATGGCGAACGCAAGCCAAAAAAGCTCTAGGTTAATCATTACAAATACGCTTACAAAAATATATTTACGCTTTAATTTAATTGTTTCTGCTTTTAATGCTTTTAACATTACTCTGCCTCCTTTACGCTGTAATTTCAAGAAAAATTTGCTCTAAGCTTTTGCTGTTTTCAGAAATTCTGGTTATATAAACATCTTTTTCAAACAGCTTTTTTTGCATATTTATTATTGTTTCATCGTTTACAACAGGTATTATAATTTCACCATTTTGTATATTTAATTTTGGCAAAATTTCCACTGCTTTTTTATTGTTATTTGTTTGTATTTTTAAGTGTGCATTGCTTTTTTCTTTTAAATTTTCTAGCGTGCCTTCAAAAACTACGTTCCCTTTTTTAATTATGCTAACGTGCTGTGCAATTTGCTCTATTTCTGAAAGCAAGTGGCTTGATATCAAAACAGTAGTATCCATAATATTAGGCAAATTTTGTATAAGATCACGTATCTCATAAATGCCAGCTGGGTCACGCCCATTTGTGGGTTCATCCAGCAATAAAATGGGCGGTTTGCCAAGCAGTGCATTTGCTATAGCAAGGCGCTGTTTCATACCTAGTGAAAACTTACTAACTTGTTTATTGCCTGTATTTTCGAGATTTACTATTTTTAAAACACTTGCTATTTGCGTTTTTGGTATATTTTTTAAAACGCATGTAACCTCTAAATTTTCCCTTGCTGTTAGGTGGCTGTAATAACTTGGTGTTTCTATTAACGAGCCTATTGTTGCGAGATATTTTAAACGATTTTTATCCGTTATTTGCTCACCTAAAATTTCTATGCTACCTGTTGTTTTATGCACAAGGCCTAAAATCATTTTCATAGTAGTTGTTTTACCTGCGCCATTTGGCCCTAAAAAACCATAAACCGAACCCTTAGGTATATTTAAATTTACATTGTTTACGCTAATTTCTTGCCCATATTTTTTTGTTAAGTTTCTTGTTTTAATTATGAACTCCATTTTATCTCCTTTTGTTTGTTGAAATAAAGTTGCTTTAACGATTAACATAACTATACCGCCACAACCTTACACTTTAATGACTTTTAGTTTAAGATTACCTTAAGATTATGCCTTTTAACTTTAATATGCTTTATTGATATGATAAAATAAACAAAAGGAGTTTTTTATGGAAAATATATTTAATGCCAAAATTTTAATAGTTGATGATGAGCCAGCTTTGCAAAAAATGCTTAATACTTTGCTTAAAAATGCAAAGTTTAATAATATTTATAGTGCTATTAATGGCAAACAAGCTTTACAATTTTTAAACGAGCAAATACCAGATATAATATTGCTTGATATAATGCTACCTGATACAAATGGCTTTGACCTTTTTACACAAATACAAAAAGTTACTAGTGTTCCAGTTATATTTTTATCCGCACGAGATGAAGATATAAACAAATTAAAAGGGCTTGGCCTTGGCGCTGATGATTATATAACAAAACCATTTTTACCTGAGGAACTTATTTTAAGGTTGAGCGCAGTTTTAAGGCGCACTTACACTACAAAACAGCAAAAAATAAACCTTGGCGACACAGTGATTGATATGGGTAATTTAACTTGTATTAATGGCGAAAAAACACACGTTTTGACCGCTACCGAATACACTATTTTTAAAAAACTTTACGAAAACCAAGGCAATATTGTAACCATAGACAGCCTTTGCAATACAGTATGGAAAAACGGCAACTTTGGATATGAAAATACACTTATGGTGCATATACGTCGCCTACGTGAAAAAATAGAGGCAACCCCCTCTGCCCCTAAATATTTGCTAACAGTGCGTGGTTTAGGTTATAGATTAAACTAGCCAGATAAATGTAAAAATATAATTATTAAAGGTAATTTTATATGAATAAAAACAATTTTTTTATTAGTGCTTTTAAGGTTGGCACACTGCCATTTATTATAATGCTTATAAGCATTATTTTTAATATTATTATTTATGGTAGTTTTGTACTTTTTTATACTAGCGATTTAAACAGTGTACATTTAAGCGTTAGCGAGTACTCAAACGCATTAAATTATATAAACAATGAGTATATTTACAATACAGAATACCAAGAGTTATTGAAAGCGCACGATAGCTCGGCCTTTTTGATTGATGAAAACGGTAAAGTTATTTGGGAATATAATAAACCTACTGAAATACCAAACGAATTTACATTAACACAAATAGCATCTTTTTCACGCTGGTATTTGGAGGATTACCCTGCTAAAGTGTGGGCTAGAGATGACGGTTTATTTGTTTTATTAGAGCCACAAGGCTCTAATTGGAAATACTTACTCACATTAAAAACACATCATTTACAAACATTTATGTGGCTTTTACCGCTTATTTTTTTGCTTAATTTTTTAATAATATTTTATGTATGTTATTATTTTACAAAAAAATGGCAACAAGAACGTGAGCGCTCACGCTCGCAGTGGATATCCGCAGTATCGCACGATGTGCGCACACCTTTATCCATGGTTTTGGGGTATTCTGCCACGCTAAAAAATGATGAAACTTTAACAGCCCAGCAACACGAACACATTAACATTATTTTTGAGCAAAGCGAAATTATGGCAAGTGCTATAGGCAACATAAATATGCTTAACAAGTTAGATTTTACCGCCATTGATGGTGAGATTTTTTCGCTTACAAAAGTTATACGTAAAGCCACCGCAAGCGCCATAAATTTAAACCAAAATTCACACTATAACTTTCACCTAGAAATAAGCGATAATTTATATTTAAAAGGTGATGAAAATTTATTTTTGCGTTTAATTCAAAACATAATTAACAACGCAATTAAGCACAATAAAAAAGGCTGTAATATTTACATTACAGCCTACACAAATACAAACAATATTAACATTAAAATTTACGATGACGGCAAAGGCTACACTAACGAGCAAATTTCACTTTTTAATAAAAACAACTCTAATTTTGAAATAAATAAAGAAAACGGATTTGGGCTTTTTATAGTAAAAAAAATAGCTACACTGCATAAAGGCAAAATTGTTTTTGATAATTTAAATAGTGGCGCAAGTGTTAGCATGGTTTTTAAATCTGCAAAAAATAATTTAACTGCACCTAAATAACTTTACTGCATCTAAGCAGTTTTAGTAAAATCAAATTGTTTTACTATATTTAAATTTTATTTTTTTATATATTTTAACTCTAAGCTTTTTCAAGTTTAAGCACTGCTACTGTAATATCATCGGCTTTCACCCTACCTTTTGCCCTTAAAGTTGCTGTTTCAACTAATACATTTGCAATTTCTTGCGGTGCTTGCCTACTAGCAACTGAAAGCTCTAGTTGCTGTATTATCCAAGTGCTACCATCTAAAAGCATACCATCAGAAACTAGCACTGCTATATCCCCTGCTTGCAAACGCACCGATAAGCTTTCACCCATTACTTCACCTAAAATACCCACTGGTAAACTAACATCACCCATTGTTTTTGCTTTGCCACCTTGCACCACAAAACTAGGCACTGCGCCAGCTTTAAAAATATTGCTTTTACCTGTGTATAAATCAACGCTAAACAAATCCAAGGTTGCACTGCTTTCGTCCTCGCTTTTTAGCGCTAGCGCAACATTTACAAGCCTTGCCGCTGTTTGCGCTGTAAAACCTACTTTTAATAAACGTGCTGTTAGCTCTGCTGCAAGCATACCATCAACAGCCGCTGGGTGCCCTGTGCCCATACCATCACATAAAATCATTTCGGCTGAGTTTGCCAAACAAAATTGCTGTACCGCATCGCCAGAAACATCGCCTTTTGCCGCTTTATATGCCTTACCAAAAACAGGGCGCAATGTTGCTTTTTCGCTAAAAATTAGTGTCGTTACACCACGACACGATAACTTTTGCGGAAATTCCATTGACCTATTGCAAATGCGTGTAACTTCCTCTTTTAAGCTTTGCAACTCTTTTTCTGTAAAACCTGTATGAGTTAGCGTTATTGTTGCACGCATGCGCCCTAGTGTTTCTTGCGTAACAGCACACTCAAGCACCTCTATGCCAAGTTCTTCAAAAAAACCTGCAACTCGGCGTGTTTTATAATATTCTGGCAGACCAACTTCACCAAGTTGAGAGGAAAGCCCTGTTAGCGCATCGGCAACTGCGCCATATTGCTCGGTTAATGCCGCACGCAAACTTTCTGAGTGCACACGTGAGGCACACGCACTGCGATACAGCGCATATGCTCTTGTCATTTCGCTAGCGAGAGCCGCTGGATACACACAGTATGATATTTCAAGCGGTAAGTTTTCCACCCCTACGTGTTCGGTTTGTTGCAAAATTGGCTTTAGTTCAAAAAGAGCTGTTATTGTATCGCTATAACGCTTGCCCCAACACTGTTCACGCTTTGCGCAATTATCACAAAGCGAGCTTTGCATACGCTCCACCACCCAATTAAAATCCTCTGTTTTGCGTGGTAAAATATCATGCACGCCACGCACAGTGCTCGCTATATCTGAAAAACTTTGTGCAACGGCATCAAGCCTATTAGCCGCCGCAACTTGTGTTGGTTGCAACCGTTTTGCAATTTGCTCTATTTCTTGTTCTTCTCTAATAATCAAACTTTGTGGCACAAGTAAAAAAATTAAAACACCAAATGCAACACTACCTATATATAAAACTGAATATAATAAACTTGCATTTAGTGCACTTGTTAGCTCTGCACCAACCACAAAAGGCGAAACTAAACACCCTAACAAATACATAATTGCAACACGTGATTTTTCACCACTGCCAAAATTTAATGCAAGCACACTTGATAACAAAACACCTACTACTGCAAACAAAAAATTTGTACTACCCGCCGATAACGCAATCGCAAAAATAACTGCACAAAAAAGCGCCTCTTTTTGTTTACCACGCAGTGCAAGCATAGCGCACACAGCGCTTACTAGTGCAATAGCGCTCCAGCTAAACTGCAAAGGTAAACTAGCTAATGATATAATAGTTATAACCGCTATGGTTAATAAGCCGGCTTTCTCCTTTTCTGGTTTATATTTATTAATTAACCATGCAAGCCCTATCGCAATACCAATATTTAAAAATGAAATAAATACCGCATCATACGAAGCAATGCCGCTAAAAACAAACGCTACATTTACACCAATTAGCATTAAACTTGCTGTTACGCTTGATAACACAAATGTTTTTGGCACAACCCAACGCACTGCAATAATAGCAATCAAAGTGCAAATTGTTGCAGTTGTTTGCGTGCCTGTTTGCCATAAAACAGCATGCACTAACGCACCAGCTGCAAACATAAGCATATCGCCTTGGCGCAAACCTAGTGTGAGCGCAAATGCAAAAGGCATAAACGTACCAAAAACAGTGCCATTTGCACACAATAAACCAAATGCCAAAAGCACAACTTGCCTTATAAGTTGCACAACTTGAGCAAGGTGTTTTTTATCTACACTTATAACACGAAAAAGTGTTTTTTTATGTAAGTTTGAATTTTGTTTTATGGATTGCATAAGTTGCTCCTTTTTAAACATCACAACGAAAAAAGCGGTCTATATGTATATGATTTTTCATATACTATAAACCGCTTTTTTTGCAAGTTTTGTCTATTCAAGTAAAACGCTGTTTTTGGCACTATTAAAACTATATGCGACAAATCACACATGTATAAATAAAAGCCAACAATCCAAAAATTTATTTATCCTTTTATGCAAAAACAACCTACTGTTTTTCAACAAACATTAACTTTCGTGTTGAAAAAACAATTATAAACGCTCAATAGCTGTTTGTAACCTTTGCAAAGTTTTTTCTCTGCCCATCATGCAAGCGAGGTCTGTGCCGCCACCTGGTGTGCGTTGCTTACCTGAAAGTGCTATGCCTAATGGATATAGTAACCAGCCGTTTTTAACGCCTGCTTGTTCTGCTTTTAATTTACAAGCATTAAATATTGCGTCTTTATCGTTAAAATCTAAAGCATCATCTGCTAAAACTTCTTTTAGCATGCCTAGTGCTTCTTTAGCTGTTTCTGGTGTGGTTTTTTGCTTTTTATTTGTGTATAAATCGTTTTCATACGCTGGCATTTCGTCAAAGAAATCTAGCTGCTCTGGTATATCGCTTAAAACCTCGCAACGTGGTTGTAGGTTTTGGCAAAGCAAATCTTTGCGTATTTCGCTTTTAACTACGCTATCAATAAATGGTTCTGCTATTTTTAAAAATTCTTCTGCTGAAAGCGCACGTATATAAGCCGCATTTATTGCACGTAGTTTTAAAGGGTCAAAAATTGCTGGTGATTTTGAAATACCACCAATGTCAAAAACTTTTTTAAGTTCTTCCATATTAAAAATTTCTTGCTCGGCAAACTCACCACGTGGGCTCCAGCCTAAAAGGCAAATGTAGTTTAAAATTGCCTCGCTCAAATAACCTTTTGCAATTAAATCTTGGTAAGATGCATCACCGTTACGTTTTGAAAGTTTGTTTTGAGCATCTTTCATAACTGGTGGGCAGTGTATATATTTTGGTAGCTCCCAGCCAAAAGCATTGTAAAGCAAGTTATACTTAGGTGTTGAGGATAAATACTCGCTACCACGTATAACATGAGTAATTTGCATTAAGTGGTCGTCAACAACATTTGCAAAGTTGTAAGTTGGCATGCCGTCAGTTTTAATTAAAATTTGGTCTTCTATCTCGCTATTATCAACCTCAATATGGCCATAAACCATATCATCAAAACTTGTAACACCTGTTTGTGGCACTTTTTGGCGTATAACATATGGTGTGCCGCTTGCTAGGTTTTCAGCAATTTCGCTTTCGCTCAAATGGCGACAGTGCCCATCATAGTGTGTCATTTCGCCTGCATCTGTTTGCGCTTTGTGCATTGCCTCAAGGCGTTCAGGTGTGCAAAAACAGCGGTAAGCCTCACATTTGTGCACAAGCTCCTCGCCATATTGTTTAAACATGCCCATGCGCTCGCTTTGTATATATGGACCAACTGGGCCACCTATATCTGGGCCTTCGTCCCATATTAAACCAGTTTGGCGGCAAGTATCATATATAACTTGCATTGCCCCCTCAACAAAACGTGCTTGGTCTGTATCTTCTATACGCAATATAAAAGTGCCGTCATCGTGCTTTGCTAGTAAATATGCGTATAACGCTGTGCGCAAGTTACCCACGTGCATGTAACCTGTTGGGCTTGGCGCAAAACGTGTGCGCACCTTGCCTGCTAAATTAATTTTATTTTCACTCATTTTATTCTCCTAGGTTTGGGTATTTAATTACTTATTGCAAATTTATAATTCCTACTAATTTTACCTTATGGTTTTTGCTTTGTCAATTGATTAAAGCCTTATTTTATGATACAATGTATAGAATGTCTTATATATAGGAGGGCTATTTTTTGCTTTTTCAAACTTCTGAATTTTTAATATTTTTTGTGCCTTTCTTTTTGCTATACTGGCTTTTGCCACCTAAAGCGAGAAAAGGCGTTTTACTATTAGGCAACATATTTTTTTATTGCTATTCGCCCAGTGCCCTTGTTTGGGCAATAGTTACATCTTCGCTCGCTGTATATTGGGCGGCCGTATCATATAAAAAGCACACTATTTTTGCCAAAATTGTTGGTGGCGTTTTGCCTTTTGGCATGCTTGTGGCTTTTCAGTTTGCGGCATTTGCCACTAAAGATTTTACGCCAGAGTTACGTGTTTTGTTGCCACTTGGCATTAGTTATTATACCTTAAACGCTTTAGGTTACTTAATTGATGTTGCAAAGGGCAAATATGCAGCAGTTACAAATCCATTAGATTTTTGCCTATTTATGACATTTTTCCCACAAGTTATCAGTGGCCCTATAAGCCGTGGTGCTGAACTTTTACCGCAGTATAAAAACATTGCAAAATTAAATTTCAACCATAATTTAGCCTTTGAGGGTATAGCACTTTTTTTATGGGGGCTTTTCAAAAAAATGACAATAGCCGATAGGCTAAGTGCCCATTTAGCCTATGCACTGGATGCACCTGAATATGTTACAGGCGTAACGCTTTTAATGGCGGCTGTGCTGTACTCAATACAAATTTACCTTGATTTTAGCGCATATAGTGATATGGCTGTTGGCATTGCAAAACTGCTAGGCATAAAGCTAAACCCAAACTTTCGTTTACCATATTTTGCCACAAGCATGCGTGAGTTTTGGTCGCGCTGGCACATGAGCCTTTCCGCTTGGCTTCGGGATTATATTTATATACCGCTAGGTGGCTCTCGCTACGGCAAAATGCGCCTTTACTTTGCGCTTTTTATAACATTTGTTGTTAGCGGTATATGGCATGGCGCAGGTTTAACCTTTTTAGTATGGGGTGTTTTGCATGCTTTTTACCAAATTTTTGGCCATGCAACGCAAGGCATACGCAAAAAACTAGCGAGCACCTTGCATATAAACGAGCAAAACTTTTTTGTGCGTTTGTATAAACAAATTTACATTTTTATAATTGTAACTTTTGCATGGGTATTTTTTAGAGCAGAAAGTTTAGAAAGTGCGGTTTATATTTTACAAAAAATTGCTACTGATATAACATTTTCGCTACAGGCTGTATTTGATGCATTTGTGCTTATGGAGTTTACAGAAGTTGGCGTTATAACACTCTTTGCTTTGATACTTTTCGCGTTTATAATAGAAACACAAATTGGCAAAGATAAAGACGGTGGCGAGTGGATTTGCTCACTAAAAAAACCACAAATGATAACGCTTTGCTATATTTTAATTTTTGCTTGTATATTTTTTAACTTTGGCGAAGCAAGTTTTATATACTTTGGCTTTTAAGGGGGTTATGACATGAAAAAATTTTTAATCCCACTTGGCTTATTTTTAGTACCTGTTTTGCTTATACTCGGCGTTTTTTATTATGTACTTGGCAACAGTGGCGAGGATATAACAATTGCCGAGCTTCAAGCTGGTTATAATTCTGGCGATGTTGTTTTATATGGTAGCGCGTATTACGACACCACAGCCGCATTAAAATTTGAACAATCTAAAGCAAAAGCTGCCGAAGTGTTAGTTGTTGGCACAAGCCGTAGTATGCAGTTTAGGGAAAGCATGTTTTTAGACGGTACATCTTTTTATAATGCAGGTGGCAGTGTTAGTTTGCTTTATGAGATGAAAGCTTTTTTAGAGGCTTTAGGTGATGCAAAACCTAAAACTGTTATAATAGGGCTTGACCAATACTTTTTTAATTACAACTGGTGGAGCGAAGCATACACCGAAAGCACATACAATGCAGTTGCACAAGATCACGACCTTTTTGAGTATGGTTACACACAATTTTTGCGTGATATAGGCGCTGGCAAGTATGACATAATAAAACTATTTAACAGCGAGCCTACCTATTACGGCATGCATGCTAAAATAAACGGCCGTGGATTTTATGAGGACGGCAGTTATAGCTACGGCAATGCCGCAATTAACCCTGAAATTATGGCAGATGGCAATTTTAGCGAAAGTTTGCGAAACATTGATACAGGCACAAACCGCTTTGAACACGGCAGTGAGGTTAATGCAGATAGTTTGCTTGCGCTTGAAGATTTGCTTGCTTTTTGCAAGAATGAGGGCATTGAAGTTATAGCATATTTGCCACCATATGCACCGACAGTTTACGCTAAAATGCAAGCTAGCGGTAACTACACTTATATGGAGCAAATAGCACCGACCATACAGCCAATGTTTGCAGATTATGGCTTTGCACTTTATGATTTTACTAGCATGAGTAATATTACTGATGAAATGTTTTTGGATGGCTACCACGCTGGCGACAGAGTATATGCGCAAATGCTTGTGGAAATGCCAGCTTTGCATGATATTGTAGATGCTGAGGCTTTGCAAAACGCTATTATCAGCGAGGGTAACCCACGGTTAATGCCGTGACAACTAATGGCTGTGTGCTGTTATCGTTATGCTAACATCATATTACAAAAAAACTAAATTAAAAAATAATTTTAACGTTATTATATAAAAGGAGCTTACCAATGGATACTAAGAAAAAACGCATACTTTCAGGCATACAGCCAACAGGCACTTTTACGCTTGGCAACTACTTAGGCGCTGTGCGTAACTGGGCAAATTTGCAAGATGAATTTGAGTGCCTTTACATGATAGCTGACTTACACGCTTTAACTGTTAAGTGTGTACCAGCTGATTTACGCAAAAACACAAGAGAAGCCGCAGCAATGGTGCTTGCCGCAGGTATAGACCCAAAGCAAAGCTTGCTATTTGCACAAAGCCATGTGCCATCCCACGCTGAACTTAGCTGGGTTTTAACTTGCAACACACAATTTGGCGAGCTTTCACGCATGACACAATTTAAAGATAAAAGCTCAAAACACCCTGAAAACATTAATGGCGGTTTATTTACCTACCCTAGTTTAATGGCGGCTGATATTTTAGTTTATAACGCCGACCTTGTGCCTGTTGGGCAAGACCAAAAACAACACCTAGAGCTTGCACGCACAATTGCACAGCGTTTTAACAGCGCATATAGCCCAACTTTTACTTTACCAGAGGGTTATATAACAAAAGCAGGCGCAAAAATAATGTCGCTAACAGAGCCAACACGCAAAATGAGCAAGAGCGACCCTAATGTTAATAGCTATATTTTAATGACAGATAGCGCAGATGTTATACTAAAAAAATTCAAACGTGCTGTTACTGATAGCGACGGCATCATTCGCTATGACTTAGAGCAAAAAGCTGGTGTTTCCAACCTAATGAGCCTTTACAGCATATTTACAGGCAAAGATATTCCAGCAATTGAGGCTGAGTTTGACGGCCTAGGTTACGGCACTTTTAAAGAGGCAGTTGGCGCAAGTGTTGCAGAGGCACTAGCACCAATACAAGCGGAATATGCACGCATTTTGGCTGATAAAGCATATGTTGACAGTGTACTTACAGAGGGCGCAAGTGGTGCAAACTACCTTGCAAAACGCATGGTTAGCAAGGTTTATAAAAAGGTTGGTTTGTTGCAGATATAGTTTTTTGCTGTAAATAGCATCAAGTGTATAATCTATTAATAGAAAAACAGCAATGTTATATAATTAAAAACGGCACAGTGGATAAATTTCCGCTGTGCCGTTTAAATTTTTAATACTACAAAACAAATTTTTCAATTGCTTTTGCAACGCCGTCGTTATCGTTGGTATCTGTGCAAAAATCGGCCACTGCTTTTACGTTTTCCATGCCGTTTTCCATGGCAATGCCTATGCCAGCCATTTCAACCATTTCTAAATCGTTGCCACCGTCGCCAATTGCCATAGTGTGGCTTAAAGTTAAACCACATGCTTTTGCAACAACCTCTAGCGCAACGCCTTTGCTTGTTTCAGGGTGTGAAAGCTCCATGTTACGTGGCAAACTTGAAACAGGTAGTAAACCCATTTGCTCCATTTCGTGCCACGCTTTATCTCGCTGAGTTTCATCGCTAAAAAACATAGTCCATTTTTCAATGCCGTTTTCTTGCTGTGCAACAAAAGCACGTAAATCATCAACTATAACACGTGTACTACTAACATATTTCAAAATATTTTCAGGTAATAATTTTTTTGAAATTTCCATATTAGCTTTTGTGCTAATACCCACACCATTTTGAAAAAGATCTAACACTAAATCATATTTTATCAATATATCATAGGCTTTTAGCGCTATATCTCGTGGCAATAGTTTTTCAAATATGCACTCGCCTGTTTTTAAATTCATAACTCGTGCACCGTTTGCTGTTATTGCGTATGTAGGGTTTAAATCTAACAATTGCTGTGGTATGCCGTTGCCTGCTCTGCCTGTGGCTGGCACAATTTCAACGCCTTTTTCAATAGCTTTTTTAAGGGCGCTTATATTATTTTGAGAAATTTGTTTTTCCTCATTTAATAGTGTGCCGTCCATGTCAATTGCTATAATTTTTATATCCGTTTTTTTCATAAACCATCTTCTCTTAAACTTTGCTTATTCGTATAATGGGAAACGTGCTGTTAGTTTTGCAACATTTGCTTTAATTTCATCTTTTTTAGCGTCGAAATCAAAAATACAATCTGCAATGTAACTTGCAATTTCTTCCATTTCAGGTGCTCCAAAACCACGTGTGGTTATGGCTGGTGTGCCAACACGCAAACCGCTTGTGATAAATGGGCTGCGTTTTTCACCTGGGACAGTGTTTTTATTTGCTGTTATGTTAACTTCATCAAGGCGGTGTTCAAGCTCTTTGCCTGTACATTCCTCGCTTGATAAATCGATTAACATTAGGTGGTTATCTGTACCGCCAGAAACAACATTTACACCTTTTGCTTGCAATGCGTTTGATAAAACAGCCGCATTTTCAACAACTTTTTTTGCGTAATCGGCAAATTCTGGCCTTAGCGCCTCGCCAAAACAAACAGCTTTTGCAGCAATTATATGTTCTAGTGGGCCACCTTGTGTACCAGGGAAAATCGCCTTGTTAACTTTTTTGGCAATTTCTTCGTTATTGGTTAAAATCATACCGCCACGTGGGCCACGCAAGGTTTTATGTGTAGTGGTTGTTACAACATCTGCATATGGCATTGGGTTTTGGTGTGCACCACCAGCAACAAGGCCAGCGATATGCGCCATATCAACCATAAGCAATGCGCCACATGCTTGTGATATTTTTTGCAAGCGCTCAAAATCGATGCTACGACAATAAGCAGAGGCACCAGCAACAATCATTTTTGGTTTGTGTGCGTTTGCTAATTTTTCAAGTGCATCGTAATCCAAAAAGCCTTTTTCATCAACACCATAAGGTATAAAATTATAGTTTTTGCCAGACATATTAACAGGGCTACCATGTGTTAAATGCCCACCTTGGGATAAATCCATACCTAGCACTGTATCGCCAACTTCAAGCAGGGCAAAGTAAACAGCTATGTTTGCCTGTGCGCCTGAGTGTGGCTGAACATTTGCAAAATTTGCACCAAAAAGTTTGCAAGCACGTTCAATTGCAAGGCTTTCAACTTCGTCCACATGTGCACAGCCGCCGTAGTAGCGGTGGCCTGAATAGCCCTCGGCATATTTGTTGGTTAGCACTGTGCCAGCCGCTGCAAGCACAGCTGGGCTAACGATGTTTTCACTGGCGATTAGCTCAATATTATTGCGTTGGCGCACTAGTTCTCTGTTCATACATGCGGCAAGTTCAGGGTCTTGCTGTGCTACACAGCCTATGGTATCTAACATTGTTTCAAACATAATTTACTGCCTTTCTCCACTAAGTAACGGTTATTTAATTTTTATATGTAAAGGGCACAGGCCCTTACGACGAAAGTTAGAAATTTGGTGATAGTTGATAGTATAATGTGTGCATTATTGAAACTTTAATTAGCCACAAGAATGCATGCAGTGCTAGGAAACAAGCAAAAACATGAGTGAGCGTACATAAAGTACGTGATCGAAATGGTTTTGCGAAGTTGACGACGCAATGTGTGTATTATCGAAACTTTAATTAGCCACAAGAATGCATGCAGTGCTAGGAAACAAGCAAAAACAT
>CAYJJL010000003.1:0-5663 GCA_964370455.1 uncultured Faecalibacterium sp. | reverse complement strand
CGTACATAAAGTACGTGATCGAAATGGTTTTGCGAAGTTGACGACGCAATGTGTGCATTATTGTGCGCTAATTATCCAAGCGCCTACATCCTCTGCAATCTGGTTCAAACTACCTTCCTCAAAAGGCACTTTAAAACCTGCGGCTTTTACTAAACCTGTGTAACTGTCTAGCCCTGCGCGTTTGGTTAGTGCTAGGTAGCGCTTCCATGCGTCGTCTTTATCGGCTAGGTGTGCGGCAAAAAACTGCAAAGCTACGGTTTGTGCTAGGCAGTAGTCTATATAGTAAAATGGTGCTACGTAAATGTGTAGCTGGCGTTGCCAACCTGCACCACGGCTGTAAAAAGGTAAGTCTTCAAAATTATTCCAGGGGCGGTATTTTGCTTCGAGTTTTAGCCATTCTTCGTTGCGCTGTGCTGGGGTTAGCGTTGGGTTTTGGTAAATAATGTGCTGAAATTCATCAACCATACAGCCGTATGGCAAAAAGAATAGTGCATCTTCAACGTGTGAAAGTTGATATTTTTTTGTATCTTCACCAAAAAAGAGGTGGTGCCATGGCGAGGTTAAAAACTCCATACTCATTGAGTGTATTTCGCAACTTTCAAGCCCTGGTGCGCTTAGACAATCTGGCAAATTTGGGTTGCGCATTGCAATATATGCCTCAAAACCGTGGCCTGCCTCGTGTGTTAAAACATCTACGTCACCTGCTGTGCCGTTCCAGTTTGCAAAAATAAATGGTGCTTTGTATTCGGTAATATTTTCTTGATAACCGCCACCCATTTTACCTGGGCGAGATGTTACGTCAAACAAATCATTTTCGAGCATGTAATCTATAAACTCAGCTGTTTCGTCGCTAAGTTCGTGATACATTTGGCGGCAAAGCTCTAATAGCTCTTTTTCTGTGCCTTTTGGTGTTGGGTTTTCATCCGCAAAGGCGATTAGACTATCTGTAAAAGTTGGGTTTGTTATGCCTGCTCTATGCATGCGTAGCTCCATTAATTTTTGCACTAATGGCACAACTTTTTCTTCAACTTGTTTGCGATAACTTGCAACTTCTTTTGCGCCGTAACCTATGCGATTCATACGCACGTAACCAAGCTCGCTGTAATCGTTATAACCTAAAATAATAGCTTGTTTGTTACGGCACGCTACCATTTTATCGTAAATTTCATCAAACTCTGCTTGGTGGGCATCAAAATACTTGCCCTCGGCCTCGTATGCTGCACGGCGCACTTGGCTATCTGGGTTTTCTTTATATGCTGCTAGGGCTGGTAAGGTTAATTCCTCGCCGTTAAAATCTACAAGTGCCGCTGCGTATAATTTTTGATACGCACTTGCAAGTGCATTTGCCTCTTTGCGCAACTCTAAAACACGCTCGTCGGCTGATAATACTGTGTTTTTTAAACTAGGTAAAATTGTTTCGCCATAAGTTTCTTGCAAAATTTCGTGCATTGGATTTTCTAAAATAGCTTTTGCAATTGTTATGTTGCCTTGGTCCACATTTGGCTGGTTTTCATCATAAAACTCACGTTCGCCAGACCAATATTCATCCCTTGTATCTTGTGTGTAATGTATATTTGCAAGTTGTGCAGATGATGAATACCCTGCAAACATTTTATCTTGTGCTAAAAACAGCTCTAATAATTCCTGTTTTGTTTTTGCTAATTTTATTTTTTGTGCAAAGTTATCGCACTCACTCAACAAAGCTGATATATCAGGGCGTTTATATTGCATATCTTTAAATTTCATATAGCCTCCATATTGCTATTTATTTTTTTATTTGTGATTAATCTAAAATAAATCACTTAAACCATTGTATCATAAAAAAACATATAAAAGCAACTCTCCAATGTATATAAAGAGTTGCTTTTATTACAAAAATCACTTTGTTTTAAACTGTTGTATACAAATTTACTAAGCTTATTGTGAACTATCTGTTTGCATGCTAGAACTTGCCTGCATATCCGAACTTACATCGGGCGAGGTTTCTGGTATAATACTCGCTGCATTATCTGGCATTTCGCTAGGTGTTGTTTGTGGGCTTGTAGTAGGTTTGTCCTCTGGTGTTATTTCTGGTGTGGATGTTACTTGTGGTGTTGAACTCTCATCCATTGAGCACCCCTCCATGCCAGAACAACCTGTTAACATAAAGCTTGCTATAAGGCCTAAAACCAATATCTTAATCGTTGTTTTATTCATCGTTTTCCTCCTCGTTTTTTACGGCTGTGTGGTTAGTATATCCTGTTAAATTTACAATTATACCCACAATATAATAGTTTATTTTACAAAACAGCAATTGTCACCTTTTTGTGTTTTTTAGTTGACAATCATCGTTTTATATGTTACTTTTTGCTATGTAAATAACTACAAGCATATTAAAAGGAGCTTTTATGCAAAGCACTAAAGATAAAATTTTGCAATTTTTATTAGCGCACCAAGGGCAGTTTATTTCTGGCGAGCAAATGGGTAAAGCGCTTTACCTCTCACGCAATGCCGTTTGGAAATCAATTAAAGCACTGCAAAGTGACGGTTACGCTATAAGCGCAGTTAGTAACAAAGGTTATTCGCTTTTGCTCACAAAAGATATACTTTCCACCGAGGGCATTAAACGCTATTTATCTGACACAGATTTTTTTGATATACAAATACACAAAAGCCTTGCCTCAACAAACGACACCCTAAAACAAGCTGCCTCACAAAACGCTAAAGAAGGCAGTGTTGTTATTGCAAACACACAAACAAATGGCAAAGGTAGGCTTGGGCGCAAATTTTATTCTCCTGATGAAACTGGTGTTTATTTTAGCGTACTTTTGCGCCCAAAACTTACCAATGCAGAAATTACAATGCTAACCTCTATGGCGGCTGTTGCAATTTGCAGAGCCATAAATAAAGCAACTGGTAAACAAGCGCAAATTAAATGGGTTAATGATATTTTTTTAGATAATAAAAAAATATGCGGTATTTTATCTGAGGCTAATTTCACTTTAGAAAACGGACAAATTGAAAGTATTATTTTAGGGTTTGGTTTAAATATATACACACCTACCGATGGATTACCGCCAGAAATAAGCAATATTGCTGGTGTATTGCTTAAACAAAAAGTTGAGGATATACGCAACAAATTAGTAGCATACACACTTAATGAATGTATAGCACTATACAAAAACTTTGATGCAAAGCAAATAGCTAAAGAATATAAAGAGCTAAGTTGCATAATAGGCAAAAAAATACAAATTGTAAAAAACGAAGCAAATTATACAGCAATTGCTTTAGATATAGATGAAAAAAACCAGCTTTTGGTTGAGTACGATGATAAAAGCACAGCAACACTTAACTCTGGCGAAGTTAGCATTAAATTTTAATTTTTTAAGAGGAGGCTACGCATGCAAAACCACAATAAAAACAAACCAATAAAAACAAAAAAAATCGGTGTAAAAAATATGGCTCACATCGCACTTTGCTCTGCTTTAATTGCAACTTGCGCTTTAATTACTATACCCTTACCTGCCATACCTTTTACACTACAAACTTTTGCAATTGCTTTAACTTTGCAATTGTTAGGTGGTAAAAAGGGCACACTCAGCGTTGCAACTTATATACTACTTGGCACTATTGGCTTACCGATTTTTTCAGGTTTTAAAGGTGGTGTTTCTGCACTATTTAGTATGACAGGCGGTTATATAATAGGCTTTTTCGTCCAAGCTTTAGTATATACGCTTTTTGAGCAAATTTTTATTAATATTAACGCTGACAAAAAAACATACATGCAAATTTTTGCACATGTGTTTGGCCTTTTAGTTTGTTATATTTTTGGTACAATTTGGTTTGTGCAAATTTATACTGTACAAGTAGCCACAATAAGTTATAGTGCCGCACTTATGCTGTGCGTTGTACCTTTTATTTTACCAGATTTAATAAAAATAAGCCTTGCTATTTTTATAGGCAAACGTATTTCAAAACATATTTAACAATCTAAAAAAAGCAGTTGCTCAAACCTTAATTTTAAGATTTGAGCAACTGCTTTTTTTAGATAAACTATATATTTGAGCAAAATATGTATAGCACATAGCAAACTGCATAGTCTATCATTATAACTATTTTATTATTTTAATAAGTAAATAACTAAAAACTATTTAATTATACGATTTGTTATGGTATAATCAAAGTTGATTATAATAGTTAAAAAGTAGTTAATTTCAACCAATTTTCAAACAACACTACTTATTGATATTTAAAATAAATTGATACGGGGTAAGCACATGAGCGACTCACTGAACATTGATTTCCAAAATACACAAACAGATTTGCTAAATAACAAATTTATACCTGGCGAAGCTATGCTTTCACTTTTGGGGAGTTTGGATTGCAAATATCTAGTTATTGACAAACAATATCAAGTAGTGTGGGCAAATAACGAAGCACTAGATATACTTGGATATTTAACAACTAGTGACGAAGGTTTTGAAAGTATTTCAAGCTCATTTTTAGGGCAACAACCAGATGGTTCGTATAGTAAGGAAGCTTTTGAAGCCTCAATTAAACACGCGTATGAATATGGCAAACACGAAGCTCACTGGCAATTTTGCCAAGCGCAAGGTGAGTTTATTACTGTGCGTGTAAAAATAATTGGCATTGCTGGCAAGCGTAGCGCTGACCCTAACCTTGCAATTGCAATTTTACACAACTCACAAACTAGTATTATTAACCCTGGTTTTACTACAGCTAACTTTAAATTGCTTATAGATTCGTTGCCACTTTGCCTTAATTTGTGGAATAAAAATGGCGATAATCTGCTTTGTAACAAACAGGTATTAAGTTTATTTAACTTACATGATGACGCTGATTATTTAAATAATTTTGATAAATTTTCACCTGAGTATCAACCTAATGGGCGTTTAAGCTCCGAACTAGCAAAAGAATACGTGCAAAGCGCGTTTGAAAATGGTTATAACTGCTTTAAATGGTTGCACCAAGATTTAAACGGCACAGAGATACCTTGCGAGATTATACTTACAAAAATTAGCTTTTTTGGCAACAATGCTTTTATAGCTGGTTTCACACGTGATTTACGCCCTGAATTTATGGGCAGTGAAAACAATGTTCAACATGAAGAATACTTTTTAAATAAAATTTCTGATAAAACACTTTTGAGCACCATTTCAAACATGTCTAACGAATGGTTCTTTGCTTTTGATATTCGCACATCTTTAATACAATTTTTTGGCAAAAATATAACTCATTTAGGCCTTGATGTTGGCACGCTTTATAATTTGGAATTTCTACGTGATGATGGCAAGATACACGAGGAAGATTTAGAACTATACGAAACACTAATTGAAAACATGGCAAAAGGCATATACGAGCCACTTGACATTAGGTTTTCAAATAGTGAGGGGGTGTTTAGATACCATACTTTCTCATACCAGACTGTATCCAGCAATGATAACACACCTATTTTTGTTGTCGGCAAAATATCAGATATACACGAACAGAAAAAACTTGAAGAACGCTCAAAAATTGATTTGTTAACTGGTTGCTATAATAAAATTAGCGCTGAAAACATAGCTAGTGAAAAACTTTTAAAACTAAAAGAAGGCAACCACGCATTATTTATAATAGATGTTGATAACTTTAAGGCTATAAATGATAACTTAGGGAACTTTTTT
>CAYJJL010000002.1:10037-31495 GCA_964370455.1 uncultured Faecalibacterium sp. | reverse complement strand
TCGCTAATAAATTGTTCTAATGTTGATTATACCCTAAAATCGTATATTTTACAATGACAAAATTTAATTTTAGTCAATTTTATAGGTAAAAATTTCTTTATTTTGGCAGTTGCTATTAAAACTTAAATGAAATTTCAATTTAATAGCTTGTTAATTGTTCAATGTTAATTTTATTGTGTAGTCATATAAAATGCACCATAAACGTTAAACATAACAGCCAGTGTTAATATAAACCACTCCCAAATATCAATTTGCGCTTTATATTCGCTTATTCCAGTTTGTTTCTTTATGTTAGCTGTGGGTAAATATAAACATTCAGCAATGATAACATATGGTATTAAATCAGCTATATATCGTGCGCCAAATTGCCAAGTACCTAGTGTTCGGTGGGCGCAATAAAAAATTATTGCTAAAACAAAACTAATAAATAAAACACATTCTTGCCATTTAAACTTTTTTGAAAGCAAGCGTTTTATAGCATAAATAAACCACATTAAAAAAATTGGGTTTGCAATAAAAAACATAAAACCATCAAAAATGGGAAAGTCTATGCCTAGGTTTTCTGTTAAAATGACGGGGCGAAGTAAGCGCAAAATATTTGTCCATATATAGCTAAGGCTAAATTGGTCACCCACATAAATAAACTCATATAAATAGGAGTGCCCAAACTCTAAAATATCTCCAAAACGGATATAGTTGTAAACCGCCATGCACAGCCCAATTAAAAACGAAAAACCAAAAGGCAAGCAAAAAGGTAAAAGCCAATTTTTGATTTGAGCATGCTCTTTAATTTTAGTGATTAAAAGCCAAAGAAAAAACAGTGCTAAAATTAAAATACTAAAAGGTCTGCACCCAACAGCAAGAGAAAATAATATAGCAGCAAAACAATTGCCTTGCCAAGTTTGTTTTTGTGCAAAAAATATTCCCCACACTAAAAAGCAAAGGTTTGAAACTTGAGCCATAAACCAAACACCGCCAGAGGTAGAAAGCCAAAATGTATTGCTACCTAGCATTACAAATAGTGCCCAAAACAAGCATGTTTCGGCGCTTAACTTTCTAGCTGAAAAAATGCAAAAAGTACCACAAGCAGTCAACATACCCAAAATTGCTATTATTAAATTTGAGGGCACAGCAGTTGCGCTGCCTAAAATAGCAACAAAGGGTAGCAAAATAACAGAGGGCACAGGCGGGAAGCTTAGGTAATATTCACCATCAAAATTTGCAATTTCAAGCCACGTATATGTCTCGCCATTTTGCAAAGAAATTCTGCCATTTAGCCAGTTTTCGGCTTGTATGGAGTAACTGTCATAAAGGTTATAGCGCAGCAGCGTTTCGCCAGCAAAGTCATGAAAAAGCACATAGCCTATAAACATGCTCACAAGCAGTACAGTTAAAACTTTTGTGTGTTTAATTGTCATATAAAACCTCGTTTGAATTTAACAACAATAATATTATAAAAGCTCTGCAAAATATGCAGAGCTTTTATAATATTTCAATTAAAAACCATAAGCAGAACGTGGGAATGGTAGCACGTCACGTATGTTTTGCATGCCAGTAACATACATGAGCAAACGTTCAAAGCCCAAACCAAAACCAGCGTGTTCAACTGTACCAAATTTGCGCAAATCTAAGTACCATTGGTACACATCTGTGTCAAGTTCTAATTCTTGCATGCGTGTTAAAAGTTTGTCGTAATCTTCCTCACGTTGTGAGCCACCAATTAATTCGCCAATGGCTGGCACAAGCATATCAGCAGCTGCAACAGTTTTGCCGTCAGCATTTTGTTTCATGTAAAAACTTTTAATTTCTTTAGGGTAATCAGTAACAAACACAGGTTTTTTGTAAACAACTTCTGTTAAATATCTTTCGTGCTCTGTTTGTATATCTGTGCCCCACTCAACAGGGAACTGGAATTTGCTGTTTTGTTTTTCTAGTATCTCTATTGCCTCTGTGTAGGTAACACGTGCAAAATCGCTACTTGCAACAAGTTTTAGGCGTTCTACTAAACCTTTATCAATAAACTGGTTAAAGAATGCAAGCTCGTCAGGGCAGTTTTCTAGCAAATCATTGATGACATATTTTGTCATAGCCTCAGCACAATCCATAAAGCCGTTTAAATCGCAAAATGCCATTTCAGGTTCTATCATCCAAAACTCAGCAGCGTGGCGTGTTGTAAAAGATTTTTCAGCACGGAAAGTTGGCCCAAAAGTATAAACTTTGCCAAATGCCATTGCCATAGCCTCTGCTTCAAGCTGGCCAGAAACAGTTAGGTTTGCGCTACGACCGAAGAAATCTTCGCTGTAATCAATAGCGCCTTCTTCAGTTTTGGGTATGCTGTCAAAATCAAAGCTTGTAACTTTAAACATTTCGCCAGCACCCTCGCAATCGCTAGAGGTAATGATAGGGGAGTGTGCATATACAAAACCTTGCTCTTGGAAGAATTTGTGTATTGCAAATGCTGCAACACTACGCACACGGAAAACAGCGTTAAATGTGTTTGTGCGTGGGCGCAAAGTTGGCATTGTGCGCAAGTATTCCATGCTCATTTTCTTTTTTTGCAAAGGATATTCTTCACTTGGGCAAGTACCTAAAATTTCTATACTATCGGCATTTAGCTCAAAAGGTTGCTTTGCATCAGGTGTTAAAACAATTTTACCAGTTATAGCAAAAGATGAGTATAAACCAGCCTTGGCAACCTCGGCATAGTTTGCAAGTTTAGCTGCCTCAAAAACAACTTGCAAAGTTTTAAATGTGCCACCATCTGAAAGGGCAATAAAACCTATATTTTTAGAATCCCTAACATTTTTAGCCCAACCGCACACTGTTATTTCAGCGCCGTTTTCTGGCATTTGTTTGTAAAGGGATGAAATTTCTGTTATTCTTTTTTCCATTATTGTAACCTCTCTATTTTATATATTTTAAAAATGTTATACTTTGCTAAAAATAGCGTTTTTAAAACATTTCTCAAAAACTTATATTTATCTATTATATATTTTTTTCGACAATAAGTAAAGGGCGAGATGTAAAAATCATCGCCCTTTAGGTTGCTAGTTTATAAATATAAGCAAAAATAAATTGTCAAAGTATAGCTTATTAGTTTGTACTAGGTTATTAAGTGGTTGTTAGTTTATAAAAATCCTTGCATTTTGTTTGCGGATTCTTCCTGAAAATGTTTTAATTGCGCACACATTTCTTTAGCTTCAATGCTTGCGTTTGGGTAATCTTTTTCGCACTTAATGCAGTCCACAACACCCATTTCAGAGCCTTGCACTAGCATTTGCGCAAAATTGCGTGTGGATTTATCATTTAAGGTTTTCATTGTTATGCCAAGTTTTGTGTTAACTTTTGCAAATGTGCTTTGCCCCTTTGCCTCGCCACCACAAGCAGCCATAACCTCATGCGCCCTTGTGTTTATATCGTGGTAAACACTTTGTTCTCGTAAAAGTTCATCTCTAAACTCTTTATCTGTGGTCATGGGCAAAATTTGTTCTAGTGTGTTTTTACCCATTTCAGTGTTTTCGACAATTTCTTCAAGCATTTTTAAGTTTTGGTTTTGTTCGTTCATAAAAAACCCTCCTTTACCACAGATAGTATCTGCTAAAAAGAGGGTGTTTATACATTAATATTAATAATTATCTCAACGATGTTGCAACGCTATTACCACCAAGGCGCATAATTTCACCATGGCGTGCGTGGCACAAAATTGCAAGTTCGTTCCAATTAGGTGCTTTAACTTCCTCAGTGCATGCACTAGCAATAGAAAGCGTAAATGGTATACGGCAAAGCATGCCACCGGTTGAGGTGCAAACTAGATTCATTTTTTCATAAAGGGCACGCAGTTGATGCTCAAGGTCATCACCCTCAGCACCAACACAACCAATTACAAAAAGGTTTTCTTCTAGGCGGCAAACCACTTTTTCATCACCTTCATCATAAAAGCGTTTCCATTGGTTTGCAACGTAGCACAAAAGTTGTTCTGCGCTGTTTGTGCCATGTTCTTCTTTTATTTTTGCAAAGTTATCTATTGTTATTATAGCAACCGAAACAGCACTACCATTTGCAACATGATTTTCAATTTTTTTGCAAAAATCTTCTTCCCAGTAATAGCCATTATAAACACGAGATAATGGGTCGCGTTTGCTCTCATCGTTTAAAATTTGCATGTCACGTGCTTTTACATAAGTAACTTCACCTGCATCTTCAAATTTTAAAATATGTGGTATGCCGTCAACAGTTATTTCCCTTTCAAAAACAGGGGAACAAATGCTAGGTTGTTCGGAATTTGCAGGAAAAATATTTTCCCACACTGATTTGGACGTTTTTATCTCTTTTTCGCAAAGTGATACATTTTCAAAGACAAATTCAAGCTGTTCTACAAGAATTTTGGCTTCATCTTGTGTGAAATTGCTTTTCATAGTTTTGTGTTCTCCTGTTTTTTGGTTGTACAAATAGTTACCTATATTATCTTGCGCTTATTATAACACATGTTGCACTAAAAAAATAGTGTTTTGTTGGTTACTTTACAATATAAGAATGATTTTGGCGTTTTGTCAAAAAAATAATAATTAAATTAACTTATATATTGCAATAAAACAAACAAAGCAAAAAAATAAACTTGGTTGTTAATTTTTAAACAAAGTTTATTTTTGGTATATGCCTTTTTCAAAAAAATTCCTTGACAAATTATTGTAAAAATGTTATAAATCAATATGTATAATAAAATAAAAGCGTTGATAAAGACAAGTACGTATATAATATCCTTTTAGAGAGCAAACGTTTGGTGAAAGTTTGTAAGGTAAAAATGCCGAATATCACTTTTGAGCTGTAGCGCATAAATGGCTTTGCCAAACTAAGCGTTATCGGAAGTTCTCCGTTAAAAGAACCATGCATGTTAGTGCAGGCGTATTAGGTGGTTATTGAAAGATTATCGAGCTTTCTCCTATACGGAGGGGGCTTTTTTTATTTTGTTATATAACCTAAAGAACGATTATTTTTTAAAAACCTTGGAGGCTTAAATTATGTACAAATCTGTACCAACTAACCACAGCTATACCGAGCGTGAGGGCAAAACAGTAGAGTTTTGGAACAAAGAAAAAATCTTTGAACAAACAGTTGATGCTTGCGCAGGTAAACCAACTTACACATTTTACGACGGCCCACCTACAGCTAATGGTAAACCACACATAGGCCACGTTATTACTCGTGCAATAAAAGATATGATACCTCGTTACCGCATAATGAAAGGTTACGATGTACCACGTAAAGCGGGCTGGGATACACACGGCCTACCAGTTGAGCTTGAAGTTGAAAAAATGCTTGGCATAAACGGCAAAGACCAAATCGAAAACTATGGCCTTGCACCTTTTATCGACCACTGCAAAGACAGTGTTTGGAAATACAAAGGCATGTGGGAGGATTTTTCAAAAGCTGTTGGTTTTTGGGCAGATATGGAAAAACCATATGTAACTTATCACAACGATTTTATTGAATCTGAGTGGTGGGCACTGCAAGAAATTTACAAAAAAGGCTTGCTATATAAAGGCTTTAAAATTGTGCCTTATTGCCCACGTTGTGGCACACCACTTTCCAGCCACGAAGTTGCTCAAGGCTATAAAGATGTTAAAGAGCGCAGTGCAATTGTGCGCTTTAAAGTTAAAGACGAAGATGCTTTTATCCTTGCTTGGACAACTACACCTTGGACACTACCCTCAAACGTGGCACTTTGTGTAAACCCAAATGAGGAATACGTAAAAGTACGCGCAGAGGAAAAAACCTACTACATGGCAAAAGCTTTAGTAGAAAAAGTACTTGGCGAAGAAGCTGAAATACTAGATACTTTTATGGGTAAAGCACTAGAGCATAAAGAGTATATTCCGCTTTGGAACTTTGTACAACCTAAGGAAAAAGCTTTTTACGTGGTTTGTGATACTTATGTAACACTAACAGATGGTACTGGTGTTGTTCATATTGCACCAGCTTTTGGTGAGGATGATGCTCAAGTTGGGCGCAGATACGAGCTACCATTTGTACAGCTAGTTAACGGCAAAGGCGAAATGACAGCTGAAACTAAATGGGAAGGTATCTTCTGCAAAACTGCTGATAAAGATATTTTAATTGACCTTAAAGAGCAAGGTTTGTTATTTTCTGCACCTGTGTTTGAGCATAGCTACCCACACTGCTGGCGCTGTGATACACCACTAATTTACTACGCACGTGAGAGCTGGTTTATCAAAATGACAGCAGTTAAAGATAAGCTAATTGCAAACAACAACACAATTAACTGGATACCAGAAAACATAGGCAAAGGCCGTTTTGGTGATTGGCTTGAAAACGTGCAAGATTGGGGCATTAGCCGTAACCGTTACTGGGGCACACCACTAAATATTTGGCAGTGCGAGTGTGGCTGCACAACCTCAATAGGTTCTATAAAAGAGTTAAAAGAAAAAAGCGATAATTGCCCAGAAAATATAGAGCTACATCGCCCATTTATAGATGACGTTACACTAAAATGCGAGGATTGTGGCGGTGTTATGCACCGTGTGCCAGAGGTTATAGATTGCTGGTTTGACAGTGGCGCAATGCCTTTTGCACAGCACCACTACCCATTTGAAAATAAAGATTTATTTGAGGCACAATTCCCAGCAGATTTCATAAGTGAAGCTGTTGACCAAACACGTGGCTGGTTTTACTCCTTACTTGCAATTTCCACATTAATTTTTGATAAAGCTCCATACAAAAATGTTATAGTTTTAGGCCACGTTCAAGATAAAGATGGCCAAAAAATGAGCAAATCTAAAGGCAACGCTATTGACCCTATGGAAGCTTTGGGCGAATACGGCGCAGATGCTATACGCTGGTATTTCTACGCAAGCTCTGCACCTTGGCTACCTAGCCGTTTCCACGGGCAAGCTGTTGTTGAGGGGCAACGCAAGTTCCTTTCAACTTTGTGGAACACATATGCTTTCTTTGTGCTTTATGCTGAGATTGATAACTTTGATTGCAACAAACAAAATTTAGATGATTGCCAGTTGACAGTCATGGATAAATGGCTACTTTCAATATTAAATAGCTTAGTTGCAAACACAGACGCTCACCTTGAAAACTACCGCATACCAGAGGCAGCTCGTGGCATTGCAGATTTTGTGGACGAGTTAAGTAACTGGTATGTGCGCCGTAGCCGTGAACGTTTTTGGGGTAAAGAAGTTACAGCGGATAAAAAAGCAGCGTACAAAACTTTGCATACAACCTTAGTAACATTAAGCAAACTTGCTGCACCACTTATACCATTTATGACAGAGGAAATTTACCAAAACCTTGTTGTAAACTTTGATGCAACTGCACCTAAGAGCATACATTTGTGCGATTATCCAGTGGCAGATACAGCACGTATAGATAAAGAGCTTGAAACATATATGGAACAAGTGCTACTAGCTGTTAACCTTGGCCGTGCTGCACGTAACGATGCTGCAATTAAAAACCGCCAACCACTAGCTAAAGCTTATATCACAGGTGGTAAAGAAATACCTGCAATGTACTGCGATATTATCAAGGAAGAACTTAACATAAAAGAAGTTGAGTTTGTAACAAACGCAGAGCAATTTGTTAGCTATAGCTTTAAACCACAGCTAAAAATACTAGGTGCAAAATATGGCAAAAAAATTGGCGAAATACGCACAGCCCTAGCAGAAGTTGACGGCTCAGCTAAGAAAAAAGAGCTTGATACAACTGGTGTATTAACACTAACACTTTCTGATGGCGAAATACAATTAACAGAGGAAGAATTGCTAATTTCCACAGCGAAAGCAGAGGGATTTGTGGCACAATCTGACCACGGTGTGACTGTTGTTTTAGAAACAACTTTAACAGATGCACTTATTGAAGAAGGCTTTGTGCGTGAAATTGTAAGCAAAATACAATCCATGCGTAAAGAGAGCGATTTTAACGTTGTTGACCGCATTATAGTTGGTGTTTCAGGCAACGAAAAAATTGCAAAAATAATGCATAATAATTCAGCCGAAATTATGGAAGATGTGCTTGCAGTGGAAATACAAAACGAAGTTTGCGAAAACGCTCAAGAATGGAACTTAAACGGCGAAAAAGCAAAACTTTCAGTACAAAGAGTTTAATGTTAAATTAAACTAATAACAAAAAATAAAATGCGTAGCGAATTTTAATTTCGCTACGCATTTTTGTTTTGGAGGGGGAGTTAACTAAATATAACGCTTGTTTAGAGCATATTTAGTTAGTATGTTAGTTAATGTAAATTTTTGATAACACTTGTTCACCTAAAACGGCGTAAATCACAAAGCGTGTATCATATTGGCAAGTTTTTTTGCGTTTTCAAGCTTTGCCTGTTGCAAAACAACTATGCTTTTGTTTTTGTGCAAAAATTCAAGATTTTCAAGTACTTCTTGTTCGTACATATTTACAACAACAATTTTATCTTTTAATAACTCTGCATTTTGCTTGTAAACGTCAATAGGTGATGGTTGGTTAGGGTCGTAAGTTAGCTGTATAAACTTAATTTTTTCCATGCTTGCAAATTCTGGTAAAACATGTCTGCCCATTGTGTGAACATGCAAAATTGTACAGTCATAATCCTTCAAAAGTGCATCTAAGTACGATTTACCAAATTTGGTATAAACACTGCTTGCACACATGCTACTTGCATCTTCTGATACGTGCCCTATGCTGTTACCTGGTAGCCAAACGTTAAAGCCACTCATAGTGCCACCATTTAGCTCGCCGATAATTTCTTTTTGATGTTTAAAGGTAAAACGCCCAGCTTGTAAGCATAAATCAATTAGCTTGTGCACGTTTTCTTCTTCATCATAAAAATCTAAAAATATATCGTTACCACGTATAGCATTTGCCATATCCATAGGTGCTTCGCCACCACGCAAAGTGGCTATATAGCCATACTCTTTTTCTTTTGCTTTTAAATAAGCCATGCTATCCAAAAGCATTTTAAAGTTTTCGTTTTCAAGGCTTAGCGAAAGTTTGTCAAAATCCTCCCATGTTTTTAAAGGGTGATCATGGTAGCTGGTATCTCCGCCATAAGTAACTTTGCCACCAAGCAAGGCGCTGTGCTCTGCTATGCCATAATAGGGTTTAAGGCATGGTATTAAGTCATCATTTAATGAGCTACGGTTTTGCCAATATACTTGATGTTGTTTAATATAGGCATCCATATACTCTTTATAATCATAGGGGAAATTCCATTGTTCTAGTGGTTTTATTTTTGGTTTTTCAACATCTGTAAAAGTTTCAACGTGTAGTAAAATGCCTTCTTTTTTGGCATCACTTGCAAAATCAATATTCCTTTGAATAACTTCGTCTAAGTTTTTGCGAAACATGATGTTTCCTCCTAGGTAGTTAATTATTATTTTAATCTACGTGCTAATTTTTGTGCAAGCACAGCAAGCTCTGAGGCTTTAAATATATGTTCTTGTGTCATGGCAATTTCAGTGCCGTTAAGGCTATCTAAAATCATCTCGCCAAAAAATGGAAAACCAACTTTACCATGTACGTGGTAGCTATACTCGCCACTTTCATTTACCATAAATACATTGTCGCCTTTATCGCTTTTAGCAACATCTAAATATTTACGCAATTCGATATAGCCTTTTGTGCCTTGTATAAACATGCGACCATCACCCCATGCACGTAAGCCATCAGGCGTAAACCAATCTAATTTAAAGTATCCAGTTGAACCGTTATCGCCAACAACTGTCATATCACCGTAATCATCAAGGCCAGGTGTTTCAGGGTTGCAATAGTTAGCAATTTGGCTGTTTACTATATAACCATCTTTAGCACCTGTAAAAAATAAAAATTGTTCTAATTGATGCGCGCCTATGTCACAAAGTATACCACCATATTTTTCTTTTTCAAAAAACCAATCAGGGCGTGAGGATAAACCTATTCGGTGTGGGCCAAAACCAGTAACTTGTAAAACATCGCCAATTTCGCCTTTTTGTATTAGCTCTCCTGCAAAAACAGCAGATTCAACATGTAAACGTTCGCTGAAATAAACAAAAAATCTTCTACCTGTTTCTTTTACAACTTGTTTTGCACGTGTTATTTGGTCTAAGGTTGTAAATGCAGCCTTGTCTGAAAACGCATCTTTGCCTGCTAACATTGCACGTATGCCTATTTCGGCTCTATCGCAAGGTATAGCAGCGGTAGCTATCATTTTTATCTCAGGGTTTGCGAGTAATTCCTCCTCGCTGTTTGCAACCTTAACATCTGGAAATTGCTCGCAAAATAGTTTTACTTTTTCACAATCTTTATCATACACATATTTTAATGTAGCACCTGCCTCTGTTAAGCCGTTACACATGCCTAAAATATGTCCGTGGTCAAGCCCACAAGCGGCAACTATGTATTCGTTTGGTTTCACAACAATATTTGCTTTGCCTTTAGGTGCATAATTCATACCATCTTTCGCTGACATGTTATTCATCTCCTTAATAATTACCAGTTGTTATGTTATCTGCTTTAAAGTTTGCAACGTTAGAAGTTTTTTCATAAAAATGTGGTGCGTTTTTAATTAGGCCCTCAAATGTATAAAAATCTTCATCTGCACTTAATGGTAAGGTAACGGTTTGTTTTAATGAACCACTTTTATAAATGGCAGTTATTAGCTCAACAGTATTTCTGCCGTCCTTGCCAACTATCATTGGTCGCTCACCTTTATCGAGTGCATTTAAGTAGTTATCAATTTCACCACCGTGCGCAACGTATTTTAAATCGGCAATATTTGCGTTAATTTCATTAAGCTCTTTTTCAAGTGCTTCATTGCGTATAGGAAAACCGTTTTCCTTAGAAATGCTAGCGTAGCAATCCCAAGGTGCTTCAATTTTTGCATCTGCACATTGTAAAACTAGGCCTTGTTCCTCACCGTGATGTATAACAGAGGCTGTAAGTTGAGCAACGCTACTATCCTCATACACAAGTGTGGAAAAAGACAAGTCTTCAACCTCGGCATTGTCGTGCATGACATTAGCTAAAACGGAGGTTACTTCTTTTGGTAAAACACCGCCTTTTAGCCAGTTTATTAAATCTATATGATGCACAGCGTGATTCAAAGTAGGGCCACCGCCCTCTTTTTCCCAAAGTCCGCGCCACCATAAGTCATAATAGGAGTGTCCACGCCACCAAAATGAGTTTACATGTGCACAGCGTAAATCGCCAGCCTTGCCAGAATTAAGCACTTGTTTTAATTTGTTTGTTGCATTTTGAAAACGATTTTGTGCTATACAGCCCATAACAACGCCGTTTTCTTTTTCGCAAGCTATCATAGCGTCACATTCTTCAAGGCAAGTTGCCATAGGCTTTTCAACTAAAATATTAATTTTTCTATTCATGCTGTTTATTGCAATTTCAGCATGTGTATATGGAGGTGTGCAAATGTGAACAACATCAATTTTTATCCCGCTGTCAAGCATTTTAATATGATCATCAAATATCTCGCAATCAATATTTAAAAGCTCTTTCATCGCTTGTGCTTTTTCAGGGTAAATGTCGCAAAGTGCAACAATTTTGCAACGGTCGCTAAATTTTAGTAATGGTTCTATATGGCATGGTGCAATGTTGCCTGTGCCTACAATAGCTATATTATACATAAAAAAATCCTCTAAATTATAATATGTTTTAAAAAGTGTTTTTATTTTAAACCGCTAGTGGAAATGCCCTCAACAAAGTATTTTTGCGCGCAAGCAAAAACAATTAACATAGGCAAAAGTGATAAAATAGACATTGCAAATAATTCGCCCCAAGCAATGGTTGAGGAGTTATCGTTAAACATGCGCAATGCTAGTGAAACAGTAAATTTGCTAGTACTATCAAGGTAAATTAACTGGCTTAAAAAATCATCCCAGCTCCATATGAACGAAAAAATACCTATGGTGAAAAGTGCAGGTTTGCAGTTGGGCAAAATTATTTGGAAAAAACGTCTGAAAAATCCGCAGCCATCAACAACAGCAGCTTCTTCTAGGGCGGATGGTATGCCACGCATAAATTGCACCATTAAATATATGCAAAATGCACCACTAACTTGGGCAAAATATGATGGCACAACCAAAGGTAGGTTTGAGTTTGTCCAGCCAAGCTGTGTGAAAAGCATGTAACGAGGTATAAGCAAAATTTGTGTAGGTAGCATTAATGTTGCAAGTACGTAAGCAAACAATACATTTTTACCTTTAAAATTTAAACGTGCAAATGGGTATGCCGCTAAAGTGCAGCTGATAAGTGTGCCTAAAACTATAAGTATGCTGTTTCTAAAAGAGTTAATAAAAAAATCTAAAAAAGTAAACTTAGGTACAGCATACCAGCCGTTTGCGTAGTTTTCCCATATCCATTCAGTCGGGAAAAAAACCGAGGAATCAAAAACTTCTATATTTGCTTTAAAACTGCCTAAGAACATCCAAATTATAGGGTATAACATAAGCAAAGCAAATGCTGTTAAAAATATGTTTCTAAATATTACTTTAGCTGTAATCTTTTTTTTCATGTTACATCTCCATTATACTAGTAGCCGTTTTGGTGTAAATTTACCTTTGTTTATGTTTGCAAATTGTACAAAATCGGCTAGAATAACTCTAACTTTAATAAAATTAGTTTTCGTAAAATACCCAAAACTTAGATGAGAAAAATACAATTGCTGATACTAATGCAATAAGCAAGAATAATATCCAAGACATACCAGCAGAGTAACCCATAAGTGTATTACCAAAACCTTGTTCATAAATATATTGCACTGTAAATAAGGTGCTATCCATAGGCCCACCTTGTGTGATGATGTAACCTTGTGTAAATACTTGGAAACCACCAACAAGTTGTAATATTAAGTTAAATTGTATAGTTGGAGAAAGCATAGGTAATGTTACATGTATAAATTGTTGCACTTTATTTGCGCCATCTATACTTGCAGCCTCGTAAAGTGATGGTGGTATGTTTTTTAAACCACCAATAAAAACAACCATAGAAGAGCCAAATTGCCAAACCGCTAGTAGTATTAATATATTAAGGGCGTGATCTGGCATGCCTAACCAGTTTTTTGCAGATATACCAAATAAACCTAAAAATGCACTCAATAAACCATCTTTACCAAAAAGTTGGCGCCACATAACAGCAACAGCAACACTGCTACCAATTAGTGATGGTATATAAAAGGCTGTTCGGTAAAATGTACTGCCCTTGCGTAAGGCAAGCGCAAGTGCTAAAGCAAACATTAATTTTAAAGGTATGCCAATTAGTGTGTATGTTGTTGTAACGCCTAGTGAGGTTATAAACCTATCATCTTTTGTAAACATGCGCACATAGTTGTCAAGGCCTATCCAATCGCCAGAAAATAAATTGGCGTTTGTAAACGACATATAAAGCGAATATAAGCTAGGGAAAAGGTAAAACACCAACATGCCTATTATCCATAGCGATAAAAATAAATATGCCGCTATAGTTTCGTATCTTTTGTGTCTTTGTAGCGTTCCGCTTTTCATACAATACCCCCATATATAATGATACACAATGTGTTTCATTATATTTTCTTATAAAAAAATAGGCGTTACCACTCATATAAAATTGCCATTTAAAACGTGGTTAACGCCTATTTTGTAAAATTATATTTTATCGGTCAATTGCGTTTAATGATTCTTCCATGAATTTTACGCCAGCTTCTTCAGGTGTTAGTTCACCAAAAGCAACTTCTTGGCTAACATTTTTAATAATTGGGGTCAAAATTTGGTCAGCACCAGCAGGGCCAGCTAGGAAAGTTTTTAAATCGCCTGCATAAATTTCGTTCATAACTGCCCAAACTAGGTCGTCCTCAGGTGTTAAAACACCGCCTTCAATAGCTGCGTTACGTTGTGTTTCAGTTGGCAAAACACCACGTGTACTGCCTAATATAACAGCAGCTTCAGGGCTATTTGAGAACCAATCTAAGAATTTTACAGCTTCAGCTTTAACAGCTTCATCTGCGCTTTCAAATACGTTTAGTATTAGGCCTGGGCGTGCAGCGTCACCTTGTTCGCCGTTAGGTCCTTTAGGGAATGGTAAAACTGCTAGTGAATCTTCAGTTTGAGATTGGAAAATTGCAAAAGTTCCTAAACTGCAAGAATCAAATAGTGTATCACGGTGAGCAACTGGTGCGTAAGTCATGCCATCAACAACGTAAGATTCTTCAGGTGGCAAAATAACGCCTTCAGGCTGATTTTGGAAATATGCTTGGTAGTTTGCAAAATCTTCAGCTGTAATGGTTAGCTCAGTTTCGCTCCACATATATGGGTAGGATTTGCCCAAAACTGTATAGCCGTAAATAGGTAAAGCCTCACCAGTTTGTCGTGGGTCTAAGAAACCATAAACCTCGCCACCAGATTTTTCATATGCTTCAAGGCCTAGTGCCATTAAATCGTCCCATGTGTATGCATCTGTGGAAGCTGGTATTGTAATGCCTAGTTCCTCTGCAAGGGTTGCGTTATATGTAAAACCATGAGCATTAAGCGAAACGCTAACACCGTATACAGAGCCCTCGTAAGAGCAAGCTTCGATGATAGCATCACTGTGTCCGCTCATATCAAAAGCGCCAGTAATATCCATCATAGCATTAGCTTCAAATAAAGATGGATACCATTCAGTAACGCTAGTGAAAATGTCAGGTGCATTTCCGCCAGCAACTTGTGCCATTAGTTTATCTTGATAGCCGTCATAGCCTGAGTATTCGCCCTCAATTGTAACACCAGGGTTTGCTGCTTGATATGCTTCAATAGCAGCAAGTGTAGCATTATGGCGAACTTCTGAGCCCCACCATGAAAAACGAATGTTTACATTTCCAGTGCTGTCACCAGTGCCTGCATCAGATGTGCCTTGGCTATCTTGTGTGGAGTTTTCTGTTGAGGTAGATTCCGAAGGCGTCCCACCACAAGCTGCTAGAGTTGCTACTGCACCACAAGCTGCAGCTGCTTTTAAGAAATTGCGACGTGTAATCTTTTTCATTGATAAATCCTCCAAATTTTATTTATTGTTCGACTAAAGTTATGTTAACATTTTATTAATAGCTTTTCAACTAGCACAAACTTACAATTACTATCAATTTTTTATAGATATATCAAAAAAATGAACTTAAACTAAAAAACAATGTATATTTTGAGTGGTTTTATTGATATTTGGTTTGCTTTTTTAAAAGCTGTTGATATAATAAAGTTATTGTGTTTTAAAAATAACAAAAAAATTGCCTGTATTTAAATTTGAGGTGTTTATGAAAAAAAGTATGCCACTTGTAAAATTGTTAGTTGTAACATTATCCGTTAGTATGCTTGTTTCTATTTTCATACAAAGCTCGCTAATTTATACTGTTGCCTCAAATGAGATAACTAAAAACGTGCAAACAATAGCAAAACAATCATTATCTAATCAAGTGCAAAATATTTCGCAATATTTTGAAAGCATTGAAAAGCTTGCATATTTAATAAAAAATAATAAAACCATTGAAGATTATCTTAGCATGCCAGATACCTCAGATTTTTATGATTTACGTGTTGCAAACCAAGATAGTGAAATGCTTTTGCGACAATTTGCTTTTTCATACGAACATATAGCCTCAATTGCAATTTTTACAGATTATAGTTCAGAGTTTGATGCAATGCCAGATATAGGTTTTTACGCAAATAGTTTTATAGAAGACCCAGCGTTATTACAAGCACTAGCTAGCGAGGAAGATTCAGGTTATATACCGCCATATGAATATACATGGATGGCCAATTTTACAAAATCGCCAACATTTTGCTATTACGAAAAAGTAATAGAAAAAAATGTTCATGTCGCAACTATTTGTATTTATATAAGTACAGATTACTTTGAAGATATCTCAAACGCTGGCGATGGCAGTAACTTTTTTATCTTATCTGGCGAGCAAACAATTTTTACAAGTGAAAACGAAGGTATACCACTTGATGCTATAAACGATATAAACCTTGCCCAGGAAAAAAATTATATCGATTATCAGAATAATAAATATATACCATTTGCAGAAAGTTTAAATAACGATTGGCAAGTTGTAAACTTAGTTTTAAGCGAGGAAATAAGCTCATCATCAGCAACTATTATACAATCACTTTTAGTGGGTATAGCAGTTACGTTTGTGTTATACATGTTTTTTGTAGTAGCTATATCTAGCTTTGTTACAAAGAGTTTAAAAAAGCTAAACCGTAAAATGGCAAGTACTGATTTTACAGCGCAACCTATAAATGAACAAATTTTTATAAAAGAGATTGCACAACTTGCACAGCAATATAATATTATGGAGCTACGTATAGGAAAGTTAACAAAACAAGTGCGTGATGAACAAAAGGAAATAGATAAAGCACAAGTAGATATATTACAGGCACAAATTAACCCTCATTTTTTATACAATACACTAGATGCTATTAACTGGATGGCTATTGAACGAGATGCAGAAGATATAAGCAATATGACATCAAGTCTTGCTAATCTATTTAGACATAGCTTAAATAGTGGTGAGGAAACAACTAGCATTTCAAATGAAATAGCTCATCTTACAGCGTATTTAGAAATACAAAAATATCGCTATAATAATCGTTTTCGTTTTACTAGCGAAATTGACGAAAGGGTGTTGTATTGCCAAACTTTAAATGTGATTTTACAACCTTTGGTGGAAAACTGCTTTGCACATGGTTTTAGGGATAATAAAGATAATATCAATATATTTTTTAGTGTAGCAAAGCATGGCGGTGATATAATATATACTATAGATGACGATGGCAAAGGTTCTGATTATAAAAAGTTAAATGCTTATGTAAGTAACTTTAAAGTAAAAACAAATAGCTATGGCATTAAAAGCATAAATAGGCGAATATCTTTGTATTATGGTGACAAATACGGCGTTGAATATATGCAAAAGGATACACAGGGTACAAGAGTGCAAATAACTATTCCGTTTGTTAATAAAGAAGATGGTGATAAAAATGAAAAAACTTGATTTTTTGCTAGTTGATGATGAAGAGTTTGTTACAAGAGGGCTTAAACGTTTACTTGAAACATTAAGCCTAGATGTAGGGGAGATATTTACAGCTTTATCACCTGTTGAGGCAATGGAAATTTTAAAAACAAAAGAAATTGATGTTGTTTTTACAGATATAAAAATGCCAGAAATAGATGGTATAGAGTTTATGAAAATACTTGCAGAGCAATATCCAAATTGTAAAGTTGTGGTTTTGTCAGGTTATGGGAATTTTGAGTTTGCACAGCAAGCAATACAAAACAATGTTAAGGCATATCTTTTAAAACCTATAACAAAAGCAAAACTTTTGCAAGTAGTTGAGGAGCTAGTTGAAAATATACAGTCCACAATAAAAAAAGAATCATATTATACTAAATTGCAAAAACAACTAGATGAAACAAAACCTAAATTAAAAGATAACTTTTTTTATAAATTAGCAAGTGGAAATTACGATAAAGCACAAAAAGAGTTTTTAAATTTAGATTTTGGCACTTCTCATAAGCAGATTATACTTATTTCATCAGCACAATATTTGGAAAACGTAGCCTATGATATAAATGCTGAAAACGAAAAACAATTATTTCTGTTAGCAGTTTCAAATTTTATTGAGCATAAAGTTAAAATGCCCGATATTGACCACTGTTTTATTTGGCAAAACAGTATTTGTGTTTTGCTAGATACAAAACTAATAAAGGATAATAATTATCTGGAAAAAATACTTAATAAATATATATTAAAGATAAAAAATTACGTTAGTGATGATTTATCTGTTGGTATAAGTAGCCGTTTTGTGGATTTTGAATTTTTTGATGTTTATGTAAGGCAAGCAGCTTCAGCACTTTCTTATAATAAAAATAACAGCTATAATATTATGTTTTACGATAATATTTCAAGTGCGAGCACGCAATCGCTTTATATGGGGCTTTCAAGAGTTAAAGGTTTGTTATATCAAGAACTTAGTGCAAAAAGATTTGAAAAAGTGGCAAAATATATAGAGTATGTTCAGCAAGATGTCAAAAGTGGTTTTGAGTTATCAGAAGAAATGCAAAAATCGTTTGCACTGGAAATTTTTAGCGTACTTTCTGTTTTTGCATATGAACAAGGTTTAGATTCGTTTGCATTGCGCATTGATGGTGCGCCACCGGCTGTTGCAATAACAAAAGCTACTGATATTGATGGTGTTTTTGCACCTTTGTATAAAATAAATTCTCAAATTGCAAACTACAGCAATACAAAAATGGCAGAGGATAATGCAAATATAATAAGCAGCATTAAAACTTATATTTTAGAAAATATAGATAAAGAAATAACGCTGGAAACTTTATCAGAAGTTGTTTATTTAACACCAAATTACATAAGTGCTATTTTTAAAAAAGAAACGGGTATTTCATATAAAGACTATGTGCTTAAAGAAAAAATAAATAAAGCAAAACAATTGTTATCATCTAATCAATATAAAATATATCAAGTGGCACAAATGGTAGGGTATAAAAGTACTATATATTTTAGTAAAGTGTTTAAAAATTTTACTGGTAGCTACCCATCAGATTATCATGGCGAATGATAATAAAAAATAAAATAATTAAATTAAAAAAAACACTTATTTTTCATTGGAATTTATGATATAATTAATCAAATATTTTATTGAAAATATAATTACATAAGACACGTAAAAAGTTACAAGGAGATAATAAATGAAATCACATGCATTTGGTATAGATCTTGGCGGAACAACTGCTAAAATTGGTTTATTTACGGTACAAGGCGCATTGCTAGATAAATGGGAAGTTGCAACGGATACTTCTAACGAAGGTATAGCTATTTTGCCAAACTTAGCGGCATCTGTAAAAGCAAAAATGGCGGAGCACGAGCTTGAAAACGAACACGTGATTGGTGTTGGCATAGGTGTGCCAGGCCCTGTTATGCACGAAAGCTACGTGCCACGCTGTGCAAACCTAGGTGGCTGGGGCGATTTAGATGTTTCTGCTACACTTTCAGGTTTATTAAACGGTATACCAGTAAAAACAGGCAACGATGCAAACCTTGCGGCTTTAGGCGAATATTGGATGGGTAGCGCTAAAGAATTTGATAGTGTTACACTTGTTACACTAGGCACAGGTGTTGGTGGTGGTATCATCATTAATGGTAAAGTGCTTGCTGGTGCAAATGGTGCTGGTGGCGAAATTGGGCATATAACAGTTAATGAGGCAGAGCGTAACCCTTGTGGTTGTGGCAAAAAAGGTTGTCTTGAGCAATATTCAAGCGCAACTGGTGTTGTGCGTGGCATGAACCGCCTACTTGCAGAGTTTTCAGAGGATTGCGTTTTACGTGATAAAGATTTTGTTGCTAAAGATGTTTTTGATGCTGCAAAAGCTGGCGACCGCCTTGCATTAATATGTGTTGATGATATGGCTGAATATTTAGGCCAAGCGCTTTCTGATATTTCAGCAACTGTTGACCCTGCTGTTTTCCTTTTAGGTGGTGGTGTTTCAAAAGCCGGTGAGTTTTTGCAAGAGGTTGTAACAGCAAAATATAAACGCCATGCTTTCCCTGCAACAGAAAATACAAAAATTTTGCTTGCAACATTAGGTAACGACGCTGGTATTTACGGCGCTGTTAAACTTGTTATAGAATAACCGAACAAGTATTATCCGAACCCGTTTTATAATGCACAATTGTTTTTAAAAAAGAAATAAAAAGCGCAGTTATCTTTGCCTAGTTAGGTAAGGGAAACTGCGTTTTTTGTTTTATTAGTTTAATTTGTATTGCCAAAATTTGGTTATGGTAGCTATATTTGATACATATATATAGCTAGTTATGCTATTGATTTTTTTAGTTAAATTTGTTATAATAAACGGCGTAAAAACGTTATTTTTTTGACTGCATTTCTTGTGAAAAGCCATGAGAATATTGTCGAAATTTGGCGTAAATGCATAAAAACAATGAATATAGGAAGAGGATGATATTTTGAAGCCAAAAAATTTTTGCGGAATAATAATTTCAGCTTTCATTTTAGCACTATTATTTACAACACCTATAACCGCTAGCGCTAACGAAAAGGAAACTATACGTGTTGGTTATTATTCAGCATACACAGATGTAATTGAGGATATCAATAGTTTAAATAATAAGGGCTATGGGCACGATGTATTTAAAAAAATGGAGGAATTAAGTGATTTTCAATTTGAGTTTGTGCCAATTGATGGTAGTTTAATTGATGCATTAAACAACGATGTTGTAGATGTTGCAGGATTTAGCATACGAACAGATGCCCGCAGAGAGGAGGTTATTTTTTCTGAAAACCCTTATGGTAAAACATATGTCGCATTAATGACAGAGGATATGGATATAACTTATAATAGCCCAGAAAGTATAGACGGTAAAACAGTAGCTACCTATGAAGATAACATTGGGCAAACATATTTAGATGTGTATTGTGAGTGGAATGATATTTCAGTTGAGTATATTTATGCTGAAACACATAACTACATGACAACAGAAGCTGATTTTTATATTACATATTCCGAAGAGCGAATGTCCGAAGAATATAATAGTATTTTAAACCTAGGTGTTTTTAATTTATACTTAATGACAAGCCTTGAAAATCAGGAGTTAATGTCGCAACTGGACACTGTTTTTTATCAAATGGTTGCTACTGAGGGTAATTTCTTTTTAGAATTAGAGGAAAAATATCTCGCTAAAAATATAGAAATTAACCACCGTGGTATAACGCAAAATGAAATAAATATATTAAATCAAAGACCACTTGAGGTTGCTTATATATCAGATTATAACCCAATATCTTTTACCAATGAACAAGGTGAAGCTGATGGTGCTATGGTGGATACATTAAATTTGTTTGCTGAAAATTACGGTTTTGAAGTAAATTATCACCCATATAGCATTTATGATGATAAATCAGCTATTGATGGCTATGATATGGTTTTAACTTTATATGGCGAAGGGGATTATATATTTGAAAATTATAATCTTACTGAATCATATTACTCTATACCTATGTATGCGCAGATAGATTTTGATGTGTTTAAAGATTCGGAAGATATGAACGACATTCTTGAAAAATCTCCTAGAATTGGCACTTTAAGCTATCAAACTGTAGATTTTAATAATTTTTTAGAAATTTATCCTAATAATGAATTTGTGTATTATAAGGATTGGCATGGTTTACTAGATGATTTTAATGACGGAAAAATCGATATGATGGTATCAACGCAAAGTGCAGTTCCGTACATAGAGATATATTTAGCAGATAAAGAAAAGGCTACAATAAACACAGATTTAGAAATACCTATGCATTTTTATATTTCTAAAGATATTTCAGACGTATATATGCCTATATTTAATATAATGCTAGATAGAGTTAGCGAAGATGAGTATGCTGCTATATTAAGTACAAATTGAAGCCAAAATTACCCTGATG
>CAYJJL010000002.1:0-10027 GCA_964370455.1 uncultured Faecalibacterium sp. | reverse complement strand
ATTTGTGAGAGAATTTTTGGATTATTACGCTTTAGGTGCGTTAGTGTTAGCATTTAGGTTTGTGGTTTTTATTTTTATAGCAAAACAACGCAAGAAAAACGCATTGTTACAAGCATATAACACAGATTCATTAACTGGTTTTATGGCCATACATAAATTTAGTGAAACAATGGAGGAAACATTAGAAAAAGAACAACCAAAGGAATAAGAGTTGTTCTCTTTGGATATTGATATGTTTAAAACTATTAATACACACTATAGTAACGAAAAAGGCACTGCGGTTATACAAGCAGTAGCTGACGCGTTTAAAACGGCATTTGCAGAAACCTCCGCTGTTATTTGTAGAAAAACAGCAGATCAATTTTTAGTGTTTAGAAAAGTTGGCGACGGTGGCTCTATGCAACAAATTTATACGGATAATATATTGCCCAATTTGACTGAGATTTTAGGTGAGAAATATCGTGTGCATATGTCATTTGGTAGCGCAATAATTACAAACTGTCAAGAAAAAAGCACAGCTATTATAGGCTATGCAGATACAGCAAGGCAGCATGGGAAAAGTCAAAATAAAACAACTTTTGTCACTTTTGATGACGCAATGAAAAAGTTCTATAAAAATAAAATTGAAATAACCTTCCGCATGGAGCAAGCGCTAAAAGATAGAGAGTTTTACGTTGTGTTCCAGCCAAAGGTCAACTTTGATACTTTAAAAGTTGGCGGTGCCGAAGCACTTGTGCGCTGGAAACCAAAGTTAGGACAAACGATTTTCCCTGATGCGTTTATACCTGTTTTTGAGCAAAATGGTTTTATTTCTGCGCTGGATTTATACGTGCTTGAAGAAACCTGTAAGTTTATTGTTACAAACAGTGCTAAAATGGATATACCTCGCATTTCAGTTAACTTATCAGCGCTAACTGTAACCTCTGATAATATTGTTAGCAAAGTTTCGGATATACTTGAAAAATATAGCATAGACCCTAGCGAAATAGAGCTAGAGTTAACTGAAAGTGCTATTGATAATGCTGCGGAAACCTTCTTGCTGAGGGTAAAACAATTTAAAGCTTTAGGTTTATTAATTTCCATAGATGACTTTGGTGCAGGTGTTTCATCGCTTAATAGGTTAGCCGCAATTGACGCAGATATATTAAAGCTAGACAAAGCATTTTTTGATTTAAAAGATCAAGGTGGTAAAAGTTCAGTTGTTGTTGAAAACGTTGTAAAAATGGCAAAAGAGTTAAACATGTTAGTCGTTGCAGAAGGTGTTGAAACCTATGCACAGGCTTTATGGTTAAAATCTATAAATTGTGATTACGCACAAGGTTATTACTTTGCAAAACCTATCTTACAAGATGAATTTAAAGAGGTAATCCTGTCGAAAAACCAATATCAAATTAGCAAATAACAAAAATCGTGTGTTCGTTTAGAACACACGCTTTTTGCACAAGGAAAAATATTTAATGAAAAAGATAGAAAATAGTTGTTTTAAATATATAAAATCATAAATGCATCAATAAAAAATGCTATAATATATTAAATTTATCGTGCTGATTTTCATTTGTTGTGTTTGTATGCATTATTTATGCTTAAAACTTTTTGCCAAAAAATTCAACTTCTTTTTTGATAAACTGCATTAGTTCATCAAACTGTACAGGTGTTAGGCTTTGTGCGCCATCGCACAAGGCTTTTTCTGGGTCGTTATGCACTTCAATCATTAAACCATCAGCACCAGCTGCAACAGCCGCTTTTGCTAAATCTGGCACCATCCACGCATGGCCACAAGCATGGCTAGGGTCAACAACTATAGGCAAATGTGTCATTTTGTGCAACATGCATATAGCTGCAAGGTCTAGCGTGTTACGCATGCTTGTTTCAAATGTGCGTATGCCACGCTCGCATAAAATAACGTTTTCGTTACCTTCTGCCATAATGTATTCTGCGCTCATAACAAATTCTTCAAGCGTATTCGCAAGGCCACGTTTAAGCAAAATTGGTGTTTGTAGGCGGCCAACTGCTTTTAAAAGTTCAAAGTTTTGCATGTTGCGTGCGCCTATTTGTATGCAATCAACATCTGCAAATAATGGTATATGCTCGGTGTTCATAAGTTCTGTAACTATTGGCATGTTTTGGTTATTGCCAGCAGTTTGCAAAAGTGATAAACCGCTATCACGCATGCCTTGGAAAGCGTATGGTGAGGTGCGTGGTTTAAAAGCGCCACCACGCAATATTGTAGAGCCAGATGTTTTAACTGCGCTTGCAACTGCGTTAATTTGCTCTCCGCTTTCTATACTACAAGGGCCAGCCATAACAGCAAAATTTCCGCCACCTATTTTAACACCGCCTATATCTATAACGCTATCATTAGGGTGAAACTTGCGGTTAGCTTTTTTATATGGTTCGGAAATTCTGCGGCAACTTTCAACAACATGGTTTGCTAAAACCCAACTTTCAGAAAGTGCTTTAGTATCACCAATTAAACCTAATATGTGCGTGTTATCGCCCATGGAATCATTAAGTGTAAAACCCATTTGCTCTAATTTTAGGCAAAATTCTTTTAAATCTTGTTTAGGGGCGTTCTTTTTTAAAACGATAATCATTTATTTTTCTCCTTAAAAAGTGTTTGTATCTATAATATATTGTAATTTAAGCTCATTTTTACTTCAGTATCGTGAAGTGGGCATGCATACAATATACCACTTCAGAACACTGAAGTCAACACTTTTTTCTAAAACATTTTATTTGTTGTCATTTTGTCAGTCTAGTTAACGAATTACTACACTTCATTTGGTTAAATTGTAAAAGTATGACTTATAATATACTTGTTCCGTTAAAATTCATAAAAACTATCAATAAGTGCTTTTGAGTAAAAACAGTTTTCTGAAAATGCTGCTTTGCCCTTTTCAAATAGTGTTTTTTTTAGTAGAATAAACGTGTAAGAACTCGACAATTAAATGTGAGGTGCACGATGGCCAGTTTGTTAATAAAAAACAAATTTATGAGTGGAAATATTTGCTCAAAGGGCTTTTTGCAATCTTTAATAGGTCGAGGTATATCGTAAAAGGTGCGGGATTAATCTGCGCCTTTTTTGTTTTTTACAATTAGAGAGGAAACGAAAAATGTCTAAAAAAGTTGCTGTTATTATGGGTTCAGATAGTGATTGGCCAGTTGTTAAGGGTGCCGTTGCCCAATTAAAAGAATTAAATATCCCTTGTGAGGCACATATAATGTCTGCACACCGCACACCTGCTATTGCAGCAGATTTTGCACAAAATGCACGTACTAACGATTTTGGCGTTATAATATGCGCAGCTGGTATGGCTGCACACCTTGCAGGTGCTTTTGCTGCAAACACAACATTGCCTATAATTGGTATACCTATGAAAGGTGGCGCAGTTGACGGTTTAGATGCTCTACTTTCAACAGTGCAAATGCCTTCTGGCATACCTGTTGCAACAGTTGCAATAAACGGTGCAAAAAATGCAGCTTGGCTTGCAGCACAAATGCTTGCTATCACTGATGAGGCTGTTGCACAAAAACTTGCAGATGCTCGTGCAGATATGGGCGTGCAAATCGCTAAAAAAGAAGCTGCTTTACAAGCAGAAGTAAACGCTAACTAATTTACCGATAACAAAAAATAATATATAAATTTAACATTTAAAGGAGAAAAATTATGTCTTATACATGTAAAGAACAACTATACGAGGGCAAAGCTAAACAAGTATTCTTAACAAACGACGAAAGCGTTGTTATGGTTCACTATAAAGATGACGCGACCGCAGGCGATGGTGCTAAAAAAGGTACTATACGTGATAAAGGCATTGTTAACAACAAACTTTCTAACGCTTTAATGCAAAAACTAGAAAAAGAAGGCGTGCCTACACACTACGTTGAAGAAGTTAATGATCGTGATACTTTTGTAAAAAAAGTTGAAATTGTGCCACTAGAAGTTATTATTCGTAACGTTGCTGCTGGTAGTTTTTCAAAACGTTTTGGCGTTGAAGAAGGCACTATACTTGATAACCCAACTGTAGAGTTTAGCTACAAAAATGATTATTCACATGATCCTCTAATGAACACATACCACGCTTTAGCGCTTAAACTAGCAACTAAAGAAGAAATTGAAAAAATTGAAGCTATGGCTTTTAAAGTAAACGAAGTTTTAAAAGAAATCATGATGGCTGCAAACATACGCTTAATTGACTTTAAACTTGAGTTTGGCCGCCTTGCAGATGGCACTTTAATTTTAGCTGATGAAATTAGCCCTGACACATGCCGTTACTGGGATGCTACAACAGGCGAACACCTAGATAAAGATTTATTCCGCCGTGACCTTGGCGGTGAGGCTGATGCATACCAAGAAGTTATGAAACGTCTTTTAGGCTAATAAGCATGAAAAAAACTTATAATACACCAGCTAATGAAAAAAGGAGCACAAAAAATATGTGCGAACATTCTTGCGATATTATCCCACGTGGTTTACATGAGGAGTGTGGCGTTTTTGGTATTTACGATAAAGCTGGTACCGAGGACGTAGCCGCTGCAGTGTACTCCGCTTTATATGCTTTACAACACCGTGGGCAAGAAAGCTGTGGCATAGCAGTTAATGTGGATGGCGTACTTACAGGGCATAGAGATTTAGGCCTTGTAAATGACGTTTTTAACCCAACTGTTATGGGAAGTTTGCCGACAGGTGGAAAAATGGCAACAGGCCATGTGCGCTATGCAACTAGCGGCAGCCGCACACGTGCAAATGCACAGCCTATGGTTGTGCACCACTGCAAAGGCGCTATGGCGCTATGTCATAACGGCAACTTGACCAATGCTGATATCCTACGAGAAGAGCTAGAAATGCAAGGCGCGATTTTCCACGGTAGTTCGGATACAGAGGTTGCTTGTTATTTAATAACACGCAACCGCTTAACCTCACCAAGCATAGAGGTTGCGCTTAGCAAAACTATGGATATGATAAAAGGTGCATATAGCTTTATAGTTATGTCACCAACAAAACTTATTGCCGCGCGCGACCCAAATGGTTTTCGACCTTTGTGCATAGGCACTTTAGAGGGTGGCGGTTATGCCTTTGCTAGCGAAAGCTGTGCACTTGATGTAGCTGGCGCAACATTTTTGCGCGAGGTTTTACCTGGTGAGATTGTTGTTGCAGATAAAAACGGTTTACGTAGTTTGAAAGAGCATTGCGGCACAGTTAAAAGTAGCCTTTGCGTGTTTGAGTATATTTATTTTGCACGTCCAGATAGCCAAATTGAAGGTTGCTCTGTGCATGAAGCACGCAAGCAAGCTGGCCGCTTTTTAGCACAAAATAAAAAGATAGAAGCTGATATTGTTGTGGGCGTGCCAGATTCTGGTCTAGATGCCGCTATTGGTTACTCGCAAGAGAGCGGTATACCATATGGCATAGGTTTAATAAAAAACAAATATATAGGGCGTACTTTTATACAAGGTACTCAAAAACAACGTGAAAACAGCGTTAAAATAAAGTTAAACGCAGTTACTAGCACAATTAAAGGTAAACGTGTTGTACTTGTTGATGATTCCATAGTACGTGGTACAACCTCCGCACGTTTGATAAAACTATTACGTGAGGCAGGTGCAGCAGAGGTGCATTTTTGCATTTCTGCACCGCCTTTCCGTTACCCTTGTTATTTTGGCACGGATATACCTGACCAAAAAATGCTTGTTGCAACAGGGCGTACAACTGAGCAAATAAACGAAGTTATAGGCGCAGATACCCTAGGTTATTTAACGGTTGAACAAGCTGAAAAAATGGCTGTTGGCGCAACTTGCGGTTTTTGCACTGGTTGCTTTACAGGCAAATACCCAATAGAGCCACCAACGGAGAAAAAGCCTGATACCTACTCACGTCCATTAAGTGAAAGTGCAAAAAAAGGCAAATCGCTTTAATTACTAACAAAAATTGATGTTAATAATAAATATTAAATTGTAGAGGAGTTCCTCATGGAAAAAAGTTTTTCTGAAAGCTATAAAAATGCCGGTGTTGATATAACAGCTGGTTACCGCTCTGTTGAGCTAATGAAACAATATGTTTCACGTACAATGAACAAAAACTGCATAGGCGGTCTTGGTGGTTTTGGCGGTTTATTTGAGCTAGATTGTACAGATATGCCTCGCCCAGTGCTAATTTCTGGCACTGATGGTGTTGGTACAAAATTGCGTGTTGCAAGCATAATGAACATACACGACACAATTGGTATAGATTGCGTTGCTATGTGTGTTAATGACGTTGTTTGCGCAGGTGCAAAACCTCTGGTTTTTTTAGATTATTTAGCATGTGGCAAAAATGTACCAGAGCGCATTGCCGAAATTGTTAAAGGTGTTGCTGAGGGGTGCGTACAAGCTGGTGCAGCACTTGTTGGTGGCGAAACAGCTGAAATGCCAGGTTTTTACGCTGAGGATGAATATGACCTAGCTGGTTTTACAGTAGGCGCAGTTGATAAAAGTAAAATTTTAACTAATGAAGATATGAAGGCTGGCGATGTTATTATCGCATTGCCATCTTCTGGCGTGCACTCAAACGGTTTTTCGCTAGTGCGCAAAATTTTTGATATGGAAAACACACCTGACATTTTGTTTAGCACACCAGCAGAGCTAGGTGGCAAAACAATAGGCGAAACTTTACTAGCACCAACTAAAATTTACGTTAAACCTGTGTTAGAGGTTTTAAAAGAAGTTAAAGTTAAAGGTGTTTCGCACATAACTGGCGGTGGTTTTTACGAAAATATTCCACGTTGCTTAAAAGATGGTGTTGGTGCAAAAATCGAAAAATCAGCAGTTAAAACTTTACCAATTTTTGAGCTGATACAAAGCGTTGGCGAAATACCAGAACGTGATATGTATAACACATTTAACATGGGTGTTGGTATGATACTTGTTGTTGATAAAGAAAACGCAGATAAAACTCTTGAAATTTTACACGCAAACGGTGAAAGCGGTGCATACCGCCTAGGCGAACTTGTGGAAGGTGAGGGTGTAGAACTATGCTAAATATTGCTGTGCTAGTTTCGGGTGGAGGCACAAACTTGCAGGCTATCCTAGATAGCGAAAAAAGAGGCGAAAACCCTTATGGCAAAGTAAGTTTAGTGTTATCCTCAAAACCTAATGTACACGCATTAGTGCGTGCAGATAAAGCTGGTGTTGATACAGCTGTCGTGGCACGTAAAGATTATGACAATTCAGAAGATTTTGACAAAGCTTTGTTGCAAACTTTGCAAGATGCTGATATACATGTGGTTGTTTTGGCAGGTTTTTTATCAGTGCTTGGTGGTGCTGTTGTAAAAGCGTATCCAAACCGCATAATTAATGTTCACCCTGCTTTGATACCTAGTTTTTGTGGGGTGGGTATGTATGGTTTGCGCCCACATGAGGCCGCTATTGAACGTGGCTGTAAATTAACAGGTGCAACAGTGCATATTGTTAATGAAGAATGTGACGGCGGGCCTATACTTTTGCAAAAAGCAATTGAAATATTACCAGACGACACAGCGCAAACATTGCAAAAACGTGTCATGGTTGAGGCAGAATGGGAGCTTTTACCAAAAGCGTTAATTCAAATTTGCGAAAAATACTCAAAAAGCATTAATTGAGTGTTTAACTTTTACGGTTATCCGCACTAACTTTAAGTACATTGTTTATTTGTAGAGGGGTAACACTTGTTCGTTTATGTTAGTGCGGATAAACTAGTTTTTAACCGACAAATAATTTTAATGGAGAAACAGTATGGAAAAAATAAACCTAGCCTCCTTTTTAGAAAATAATGAGTATCCAGGCCGTGGTATAGCTATTGCTAAAGCGCCAGACGGAAAACAACTTTTTATAGGTTATTTTATCATGGGGCGCTCAGCCAATAGCCGAAACCGTGTGTTTTCGCCCGTAGCAGAGCAAAATGGCATTGAAACAAAAGCGGCAGACCCTGAAAAACTAGAAGACCCAAGTTTAATTATTTACAACCCTGTTTTAACTTTAGGCAAAACTCATATAGTTACAAACGGTGACCAAACCGATACTATATATAACGCACTATGCCGTGGCGAAAGCTTTGAAGACGCTTTGCGCACACGCACTTTTGAGCCAGATGAGCCAAACTACACACCACGCATTTCTGGCATAGTGTACGATGATGGTACATATAAACTAAGCATATTAAAATCTGCAAACGGCAATGGCGCAAGTGTGCAACGTTATTTTTACGAATACTCACAGCCAGTAGCAGGCGAGGGGCATTTTATAAGTACCTATAAACAGGACGGCAACCCTATACCAAGTTTTGAGGGCGAACCACTTTGCTTTGATTGCCCAGCAACAGTTGGTGCTTTTGCAAGTAGTATTTGGGGTAGCTTAAACGAAAACAATAAAGTTAGCCTTTTTGCACGTGTTATTGATTTAGAAACAGGTAAAACAGGCGAGGTTATTTACAATAAATACGAAGCAGTTTTTGATGATTTGGAAGAAACACAAGAACCTGAACTTTTAGAAGAAGAAAAGCAATAAGGAGTTTTGCAATGAACGAGTTAGAATTAAAATATGGTTGCAACCCAAACCAAAAACCTTCACGCATTTATATGGAAAACGGTGCAGATTTACCCATAACTGTATTAAATGGTAAACCTGGTTACATCAACTTTTTAGATGCATTCAACAGCATACAACTTGTTATGGAACTTAAAAAAGCTTTGGGCTTACCAGCGGCAACATCATTTAAACATGTTTCTCCTGCTGGTGCGGCTGTTGGCAAACCTTTAAGTGAAGTTGAGCGCCAAATGTATCACATTGCACCACAAACAGAGCTTACACCACTTGCAACTGCATATGCTCGTGCTCGTGGTGCTGATAGAATGTCAAGCTTCGGTGATTGGATAGCACTTTCTGACATTTGCGACGTAGCAACTGCAAAACTAATTGCGCCAGAAGTTTCTGATGGTATTATTGCACCAGGCTATGAGCCAGAGGCACTAGAAATACTAAAAGGCAAGAAAAAAGGCGGATATAACGTAGTAGCAATAGATGCAAACTATGTGCCACAAACTATTGAGCGCAAACAAGTTTTTGGTATAACATTTGAGCAAGGGCGCAACGAGGTTGAAATTTCTGAGCAGAGCATGCTCAACAAAATTGTAACCGAAAACAATACCCTAACAGCAGAACAAAAAGACGATTTAATTTTAAGTTTAATCGTGCTCAAATATACACAATCAAACTCTGTTTGCTATACAAAAGGCGGGCAAACAATAGGCGTAGGCGCAGGCCAACAAAGCCGTATACACTGCACACGCCTTGCAGGCGAAAAAGCAGACAGATGGCAAATGCGTCACATGCCAGAGGTATTGAATTTACCTTTTAGAGCAGATGTGCCAAAACCAAACAAAGATAACGCAATTGATGTTTACCTAGGCGAAACACCAGAGGAAGTTATGGGCGATGATGTTTGGGCACTAACATTTACTGAACAACCTAAACTACTAACAAAAGAACAAAAAGATGCATACCTAGCTAGTGTTAGCGGTGTTTGCCTTGGTTCTGATGCGTTTTTCCCATTTGGTGATAACATTGAACGTGCAAAACGCAGTGGTGTTTGCGCAATAGTTCAACCAGGTGGTTCAATACGTGATGAGCAAGTTATAGAAACTTGCAACAAATACGGCATGGCTATGGCGTTTTGCGGTTTAAGGCTGTTCCACCACTAAATTAAATAAAGAGCAAAAAGTGAAAAGTTTAGTGTTTTCATGCGAGAAAGTGATTTTCACATTTAGCTAGTTTAAATATTGACGAAAGGGAAAATACATGAAAATTCTTGTTATTGGCGGCGGCGGACGTGAGCACGCTTTAATACGTGCTCTTAAAAAAAGTTCTGCCTCTTTAGATATTTTTTGCGCACCAGGCAATGGTGGTATTTCATATGATGCCAGATTCAAAAATATCCCTGCAACTGATGTTGAAGCTATGGTGGCTTATGCAAAGGTACAAAAGTTTGATTACTCTGTTGTAGCACAGGACGACC
>CAYJJL010000001.1:15187-37295 GCA_964370455.1 uncultured Faecalibacterium sp. | reverse complement strand
AATTATACGTCCATATAAAAAATAGAAAGTGCATTCACATAAGGCATAACTTGAAAAAAACTTGAAAACAAATGCAAATTCTGATTGCTAAAAACACTTCCAATACTTGAATAAAAATGCATTTTATGTTAAACTTATGAGCGTGAAAAAACATTATTTACTAGTTTAAAACTAAGCAAAATCGCCTACAAAACAACATTTCGCAGAAAGGAAACCAATGCAAGAATTTTATTTTGACATGCACGCACTCGCAAGCGAGCTTTTTCCTCTTTGCCGCAGTTTAACTGGCGAGGGTGTTCGCAAAACTTTTGATACACTAAAACGTGAAGTACCCTCTTTAAAAACCTATGAAGAACCAACTGGCAAACAAGATTTAGACTGCCTAGTACCTAAAGAGTGGCGCATTAGCGAGGCTTATATTGAAAACGCTCAAGGTGAGCGCATAATTGACTTTGCAAACAACAATTTGCACGTAGTTGGGTACTCTGCACCTATTGATAAAATTGTATCATTAGCAGAGTTAAAAGCCATGCTTTATACTTTGCCAGAACAACCAGATTGGATACCTTATGTAACTAGTTACTACAAAGAGCGCAGTGGTTTTTGCATGAGCCACAACCAAATGCAAAGTTTACCTGATGGCCAATATCACGTTGTAATAAAAAGTGAACTTTTTGATGGTTCGTTAACATATGGCGAAGTGCTTATACCAGGCACTAGCGAGGAGGAAATATTTTTTTCCACCTATATTTGCCATCCTTCTATGGGTAACAACGAGCTTTCAGGCGTTTGTGTAACAACGGCACTTGCAAAATACTTGCTAAGTTTGCCAGAACGCAAATACTCATACCGTTTGATATTTATACCAGAAACAATAGGCGCAATTACATATTTGCAAAACAACCTTGCAGAGCTAAAGCAAAAAGTCAAAGCTGGTTTTGTAGTTACCTGTGTAGGTGACGAACGTGTTTACTCTTATTTAGAATCACGCAAGGCGGATACCCTAGCAGATGTTGTAGCACAACATGTTTTAAACCATTTGCACCCAGATTATATACATTATACATTTTTAGATAGACAATCCGACGAAAGGCAATATGGTGCACCAGGGATAGATTTACCTGTTTGCTCTGTTATGCGCTCAAAATATGGCGCATACCCTGAGTATCATACCTCGGCTGATGATTTAACGCTAATAACACAAAAAGGGCTAGCTGGCACGCTTGAAGTTTACTGCGAGATGATACACATACTAGAAAACAACGCAAACTATAAAGTAACCTGCTTATGCGAGCCGCAACTTGGTAAGCGTGGCCTTTACCCAACAGCAAGCATTAAGGGTTCAGCTATGCATTTACGCAATATGATGAACGTGCTAGGTTATGCTGATGGCACACTTAATTTATTACAATTAGCTGAAAAAATAAAAGCATATGCCGGTGATTTAATACCTATAATTAAACAATTAAGTGAGCATGATTTACTAGAAAAACTTGAAGATTAAACACAAACCATTGGAGGAATAATGGAATTTGTTTCAATGCAAAACTTAGCAGAAAACTTAAAACACATTAAAAAAGGCGCTGCTGTTTTGGTAACTACCGATATAACCTCACTTGCCTATAATTGCAGAAAAAACGGCGAGCGATTTGACCCTAATGTTTTTATAAACTCATTACAAAAAGCAGTTGGCGAAAACGGCACTTTACTAATACCTTGCTTTAACTGGGATTTTTGCAAAACGGGTGTGTTTGATGTTAAAAACACAAAATCTAAAGCTGGCATATTGGGTGATTACGCCCTTGCACGTGAGGATTTTAAACGCACAAAACACCCACTTTACTCATTTGCTGTTTGGGGCAAAGATGCACAAATATTGTACGAGGCAAAAGCAAAAACTAGCTTTGGCGCAGATAGCCCTTTTGCATATTTGTACACAGTAAACGGACAATCGCTAACAGTTGGTATTTCACCAACAATTGCTGGTACGTTTGTACACTATACAGAGCAATGCCTTGAGTGCCCTTTAAGGTACGAAAAAGAATTTAGCGGTGTTATTATAGATGAAAATGGTGAGGAAAGCCCCATTAGTGCGATCATGTATGTGCGCAATTTAGATTACGATTTAAGTTTTTCCGATCGTTTAGATAAAGTTTTAAAACCACTTAATATATATCAAACTGAAATGATAAACGACGTGCCTTTTCACACTATGGATTTTAAAGGCCTGCATGAAGTTACTGCACTTGATATAATTTATAATAAAGCACGTATTATGTATGATTACGACTGGCAAAAATACGATTTAGATTTTAGCATTTGTGAAGGTAAAACAGCACAAGATTATATTTTTTTAAATAAGTAAATATACGCTAAAATAGTTTATACAGCAAAATACGCACAACCGCAAATAAGTGCTTTTACTTTTTTAAGCTGTGCAAAAAGGATTAATAATGAATAAACTTGAGTTACAATCTTTTATTTTTGAGCAAAAATTAACACGCCGAAAATTAAGCACATACGAGCCTACACACGAAAAAAGCTACACTGTGCAAATTTTTCGCAACCATGCGTTTGAAATGGTGGAACACAGCATAGGTGCTTTTTTGGATTACGCCAACATGGGTGTTAACTTTGTTTATGGTGGCTATGATGATAGCTTATCTTTTGTTGAGCTAGATAATAGCGCAGATATGGCGATTGTTTGGGTAGATGCTACACGTTACACGAACGTTGATGTGCAAAGTTTTTTGACTGAACGTCTTAACTTTTTATCCACACAGTTTAAAGCGCCAATTTTAGCAATTGTACACGGCTTTAAGTTTAAAAATGATATAAATAGCGTTGTTGTTTTCCCTCTTGAAAGCATAGAAACTACCCTTGGAAAAAAGTTTTTAGATGAACGTGCAAAGGAAGTTACAGGCACAATTTTAAGTCAGGGCGCACTAACAGCTATTTCAAAAGAACTTGGCTTAAAATATTTGCCAGCCATGCTTAAACCTTTGCAAAAAGCAATAGTGCTAGATTTAGACAACACCCTTTATAGCGGAGTGCTAGGCGAGGACGGCATAAACGGCATAATGCTAACCGATGGACACATCGCACTGCAAAACGAACTAAAAAGGCTTTGTGATGCGGGGTTTTTCCTTGCAATTGCATCTAAAAACAACTTACAAGATGTTGAGGATATGCTCGAACAGCGCACTGACTTTCCCCTAAAAAAAGGTGATTTTGCAAAAATTTGTGCCTCATGGGGTGAAAAAGCAAATTCAATTGCAGAAATTGCAAGCTACCTAAACATACACCCAGATAGCATGATTTTTATTGATGATAACATAGGTGAATTAACCGCTGTTAGCATGGCGCACCCTAGCATTAAAACTATACACGCCACCGAAAACGCACAAATTACTGCTGATGTACTTGCAAATTACCCTGGGCTTTTAAAATTGCATGTAGGTAGCGAGGATTTCTTGCGTACTAAAGATATACAAGCAAAAGCAGAAAGAACCATGTTGCAAGCAAGTTTATCTAACGAGGATTATATACGCTCGCTAGAGTTAAAATTAGATTTTGCTATAAATAACAAAGCACAAGCACAGCGCATCTACGAGCTTGCAAATAAAACCAACCAGTTTATTTTTAACTACGCAAGGTATGAGCTTGCCAATGTTGAAGATATGCTAGATAGTAACAATTATTGCGTGGTCTCAATTTCGCTTTCTGATAAGCTTTCCGATAGTGGGTTAATTGGTGTTTGCGTAGGCAAAAAAACTGAAAACCACATTAATATTGAGGAATTTTTTATTAGTTGCCGTGCACTAGGCCGAGGCATAGACGATATAATTGCACTGGGAGCTATAAAAACCATTACAGAGTATTTTAAAAACAACTTAGTTAAAGTTGAATTTCAAAAAGGTGCGCGTAATGAGCCAGCAGAAATTTTTGCACAAAAACATTTAAGCAAATTTTTAACACAAACAGCAAACTTTGAATACGATACACCAAAAGATTTAATAACAATAACATATAAATAAAGAGGGTTTTAAAATGAAACAAGAAATAGTAACTTTAATGGCTGATATACTAAAAATTACAGAAGAAAAACTTTTAGAAAATTTTGACACCAAAGAAATTTGGGATTCGCTAACACGTGTAGAAATTTTATTTGCAATTGAAGAAGAATTTGATGTTACTTTTGCAAGTGATGAACTAATAGAGCTTTCGACACCACAGGCACTTTGTGACAGCGTTTTAGCAAGGAGCGGCGAATGAAACACCGCTTTTCGCTAGATGGGTATGGCTACAAGCTACGCCCTGCAAAACCTGCTGATATACCACAAAATTTATGCCTAGATTTAACCGAAAAAGATACATGCCACTTTATTTTAGAAAGTCGTATTGATAAAAGCATTATTGCTGTTTTTGCTTTAATATGTGCACAGCAAAACAAAGCATCATTAAAAACTCTAGTTTTTAATGATGTAACAAATGCATGTGATGAGGCTTTATATTTGCTTTGCAAAATTACATTTGAAGAACTAAGCACTAATGATTTTTGTATTGACAAAACTGAGGAAAACAATGTTTTTACAGATAAAATTAAAACTGAATTACCGCAAAGTGAAAATATTGTTATAACTAAAACTAATTTTGATAAAGCGCTATCGCCATTACTAGAAAAAACATCAAGCGAAGTTTTTGAAGTAGCGCTTACAGATGCAATTGGTGATTTAGAATTTCATCATATTGGTGTTGCTACAAAAAGCATCAATAAAGAACTTGCTATTTATACCCTAATGGGTTATAAAAAGGAAGATGATTTTTTTGAGGACGAGGCACAAGGCATACGTGGCTTATTTATAATAAAAAAAGGCCACCCACGCCTTGAACTGCTAGAAAATTTAAACGATAGCACAACATTAGATAAGCAATTAGAGCACAACCAAAAATTGTATCATACTGCTTATTATGTAAATGATATTGAAAGAGTTATGGATTTATTTTTACTAAACAGAGCCAAAATAATTTCACCACTTAAGAAATCTGTTTACTTTAAAAAGCGTATTTGCTTTTTGATGTTACCAAACATGAGCATGATTGAACTCTTAGAACGTTAATTTTCTAAAACACATTATTGTATCAAATTATATTTTTATAAAATATTAAATAATAAAAAAACGAGCAGTTAGCTTTTTTGTAATAGTGTAAATACTATTGCAATTAGTTAACTGCTCATTTTTGTTATTATATTTTTTATTTTACAGATATTATGGTGTATTCAATGTGCCATCTGTAATACGGCTTTGTGTCCACTCTGTAACCCTTGTAATTGCTGGGTATTTTGTTGCAAGCTCTTCATTTATATCAATGCCAAGCCCTGGTTTTGTGTTTGCATATGCATATCCATCTTTTAAAATCGGACATCCAGGGAACATTTCTTGTGATATATCAGAAAACCCTGTCCATTCTTGTATGCCAAAATTTTTAGCGACTATTGATAATTGTACATTCGCACTGTGCCCAACTGGTGATACATCGCCAGGGCCATGCCAAGCTGTCCTTATACCAAAGTGCTCGCCAAAAATTGCTAATTTTCTGGCTGCTGTAATGCCACCAATTTGACTTACATGTATACGAATAAAATCTATTAATCTGTTGCAAATTAAATAATCCCATTCTTTTGGGTTATTATATAGCTCCCCAATTGCAATTGGAGTGCTTGTTTGGTTCCTAAGCATTTTTAGCCATTCGCTTTGCTCTGGTGAAAAAACATCCTCTAAAAAAAATAAATTATATTTTTCTAATCTTTTTGCCAAGTTAACACCATCAATTGGTGATAATCTCTCATGTACATCATGTAAAAAATGCACATCATAACCAAAACGATTTCTCATATATTCAAAAAGCTCTACGGTTTTATCCATGTATTTATCAGGTGCATAATACACGCCATCTTTTGCGCCTAGTGGTTTATTTTGGTTAACTGGTTTGCTACCATATCCACCCCATTGTATACGTACGTGGTTTAATTTATTATCAATATGGCTTTGAACTCTATCCCCCACTTCTTCCAAGGTATTACCCTCAGCATGCATATATACCGCTGCAGCCTCTCTGCTTTTGCCACCTAGTAAATCGTACACTGGCATGTTAGCCATTTTACCTTTAATATCCCAAAGCGCCATATCAACACCAGATATCGCATTATTAGTAATTGGACCATTGCGCCAGTACGAGTTATTATTCATCAGTTGCCACAATTCTTCAATATCTGCAACGTTACGCCCCCTTAGTAATGGGTCAAAATAATCTTCTATTACACTTTTTACAGCTAGCTCTCTATATGCAAAAGTAGCACAGCCCAAACCGTATAATCCTGGTTCGCTTGTTTCTACTTTTACAACAATTAAATTAATATTTTCTGGTGCAGTGAGTATCGCTCTTACTCTTGTGATAGTAATCATACAATCTCCTTAATTTTTAACAACTAAATATAATTATATATAAGCCTAATTATATTCTTCACGAACGCAATTATATCAAATTTACGTTATTTAAGCAATATAATATCTTAAATATAATATTTTAATACTGATTAAAATATTATCACTAAAATAAACACGATTATTTCACTTTTACAATAATACGTATACTTTTGCAATTTGTTAAATAACCGTGTTTGTCTTTAGATTGTTTCTGATTATTTCTTGCTAGTTTACAAAATAATACAAATAAGCCCTGTGCAACCATCGTTTATCACACGTTCTAGTGTTTCTTGCAAACGCCCTCTTGCTTCTTGCGGCATATGTAGCAGTTTACTTTGCAAGCCGTCGTTCACTAGTGAGTGCAAACTTTTACCAAATATATTCGATTGCCAAATTTTAATAGTATCTTCCTCAAAATCACTAAGCAAACTTTTTACAAGTTCTTCGCTTTGCTTTTCGCTACCAACTATAGGGCTAATTTCGGTATTTATTGTCGCTTTCATCAAGTGCAACGATGGTGCACTTGCACGCAATCGCACACCATAGCGCCCACCTTGTTTTACAATTTCTGGTTCTTCAAGGTGCAGTTCTTCAATTGTAGGCATAACAATGCCGTAACCTGTCGCCTCCACTTGCTCCAGCGCACTTTTGATTTTTTCATATTCTCGCTGTGCTTTTGCAAGCTCTATTATACAAGGCATCATACTTGCTTCATCATAAATATCAAGCCCTGTTTGCTCGCCAAGTACAGTGTAAAACATTTCAGATTTTAGCTCTACTTTAATTTTCACTGTACCTTTACCCAAGTTCATTTGTGCCACGCGTGAGGCATCAACTGCATCGCAAACAATGCCCTTTTGCTGTGCAACATCTTTCATGCGCTCTACACTTTCAGCATATTTCATAACTGCTTCATATACAGATTTTTGCAACCAGTGTTCATTCTCAAGCATTGTTACCCAGCTAGGCATAGCAAAATCCAGTTGCTTTACAGGAAACTCATATAACACCTTTTGCAAAATCATTTCTATATCTTGCGCTTGTAAATCCACACACGAAACAGGCAAAACGGCTCTGTGGTATCTTTCTTCCATTTCTTTGGCTAGTGCTTTTACTGCGCTAGAAGTTGGGTTTATACAGTTTAATAAAATAACATAAGGTTTATTAATACTTTCAAGCTCTGCAATAATACGTTCCTCTGCTTTTTCATAATTCGCCCTTGGTATATCGCTAATTGTGCCATCAGTAGTTACAACTATACCTATTGTTGAGTGCTCGCAAATAACTTTGCGTGTGCCTGTTTCTGCAGCTAGATCAAATGGTATTTCTTCCTCAAACCATGGGCTTTTAACCATGCGTGGTTTATCGCCCTCTTGGTGACCCATAGCACCCTCAACCATATAACCGACTGAATCCACAAGCCGTATCATAAACGAGGCGTTTTCACCCATTTCAACTTTCACTGCTTTTTCTGGTATAAACTTTGGCTCAGTTGTCATTATTGTGCGCCCTGCGGCCGATTGTGGTTGTTCGTCCTTTGCACGTGCTCGCACTGCGGGGTTATCTATATTTGGCAAAACTATTGTTTCCATAAAGCGTTTAATTAAAGTGCTTTTTCCGCTGCGCACTGGGCCAACTATGCCTACATAAATATCTCCACCTGTGCGTGTACTTATCTCTTGATAAATGGTATTCATTTCCATTTCTTCCTCCTTAGCCTACGCCTGGCACTAAAAGGCGTTTTGCTGTTTGCAAAACTTCTTTTTCTAGGCCATTAACACGCATCATTTCACTTGGCGAAATATGATAAACCCTTGCTATGTCAAAAATGTTTTCACAAGCTTCGGCATAATAAATCCGCAGTGAAATTTCTGGGTCCTCTATAACCCATTCTTCACCAAGTGCAACATCTGCAAGCACAAACGCGTTTTCTCTCTTTAATAGCAAACCTTGCACATTAACTTGCACTTTTGCCTCTAGTTGCCCAGCACTTATATTGCACTGTGCAACATCTGCAAACAGCCAACTGTCAAGGTGTAGGCTTTCGGCTGTAGTTTGTGCATCAACTGGTACGCAAAGCTCAAAATTTTTGTCTACGTTTTCAATTTCGCCTATGCTATTTGTACACAGCACAGTTAATAAACCTCTTGAGCAAATTGCAGTACCTTGCTCTGTTTGTAAAATTTCAGCACTCGCCATATTTACAAAACACGCAATAAGCTCAGAGTTTTCATCAGAAAGTTGCCCTATAACAGCAATTTCATGCATCTCGTCCAACTCTTTTACAAATTGCTCTGGCACTATGCTTTGGTTAATAACTTCGCTTTCGCACTTTGTTGAAAATGCATCTGCCACTGCGTTTATTTCATACTTACGCATTGCATATAAATGCAATATAACTGTTGCAGAAAGCTGTGTTTCCTCTGAGGTTTCACCATTTGCTACTAATGTAAAACCAACTGGCTCTATAATGCAGGTGCAAATGCATTCGTCTGAAATACCCTCTACATCTAAAATATGATTAATAGGCATTTGCACTGCTTGGCTTTTCAATCCATCATCTTGTGTGCGATAAGTTATTGCCGCTTGTACTTCGCCTTTTATTACCGCTTTACCGAGCACTAATTTTATACCATTACACTGCGCTGTGCCAGAAATATCAAGCACGCTAGAGGGTGCTTGAGTAAAAATAAACTCATTTTCTGTTGTTATGAGCTTATCCACACACGCAATGTTTTTTACACCTTGTAAAGTTACTTGTTTTTGCTGTACACCGCAATCTGCCAGTGCGCTCACAAGCTCTTTTTGTATTTGTGTGTTTACCATTGCACAAAGCCCATATGCGCCACGTATTTCTATACGCCTACCATTAACTGCTCTACAATTTAAATACTCAACCTCACCGCCGACAACAGCGCTCCAAGTCGAAAACTCAAACTGTGGTATATCTAGTGCTTTTGTAAATGGCACTTTTTGCTCAGTTTGGCAAAGACCTTTACCATCCTCCCCTTGGTAATACACTACACAGCGCAAGTAGCCATCTAACATTAAGCGCCCTTGTTGCATATGCTTTTGTAACACCACTAATTTAACAAAGGTTTTAACAATCTTGAAAACCTGCGGCAAATAATCTGATATTAATATCTCTGTTTCTATAGAAATTTCAGATTTAACTGTACACGAACTCCCTGCCGCCCAGAGAGAATCACGAAATACTTTAAGTTCCATTTATAACGCCCCTTTCACATAGCTTGATACACTATATTCAAAAAAAGCTAATACTATGCCATTAATTAAAGAACTTTTTCAAACTAGTTAATTTTGCAATATTGCATAACTATTTATTAAATCACCCCATTTTGCTTATTAATCTTGCAAAACTGCACACACTATATATCTATTTTGCGCCATATCACCTATGCATGTGCTTAAAGTTATTAGTTTTGAGTTTGTTGTTATTGCCACATCGTCATAAATAATACCTTTTTCGGCTTTTAGTAGTGATTTTATAAAAGCGTTTTTATCCTCATGTGTTGCATCATCATAAAAATATGATATATGTTTATCATCATAAACCACTGCGGCAAATACTTTATAAACTAATTTTTGTGATTTTGTGTATATAATAATTTCTCTATGCGTTTCAAAAAACATCTTATCTTGATATTTATCTAAAGCACCAAACATGCTATCATCTGCCATGTTATGCCCATATATAATAGTGTTAAAATCTGAAAAATCTATGGCATCTATATTTTGTGTATATATTGCGCCTGGTAACCCTTTTTTATTTTCTATTGTATTATTTAAATAATAGTTATCATCTCTTTCGTGGCGTAAAATTGGGTATGCTATATTTGTATTTGTAATTTCAAGCCATGCATAAACATCCTTATTTATAACTGTTAATGCATTAAAATCTATAGGTATATCTATTTGTTCAGTGTTTATTTCAAGTTGCTCAGTTTGTGTGACAGATATTTCATTATCAATATAATGATTTTGTTTTAAATCTTCATAAATTTTACTACGCTGATTTATACCAACAAAATAATCAATTATATAAATATTAAGCATTAAAAAAACTATTAAAATAATTATAAAACTTGCTTTTCTTTTAAAAAACATAAAACCCCTCTCTTACAAACTGCAATTACAATTATAGTATGTGCAATTTATAAAAAAGGGTTTTAATTTATTTATATACTTTAATAATTTAATTATCGCAACAATGTTTTATTGATTTCATTCTTGAGGTGCATAGTGCTAATATTATACACATGCCACCCAAGGCTAAGCACAATATATCAACACCTACTAAATCCGCTACTTGGCCACCTAGTAACAATCCCACTGGCATTGTTAAATCTATCATGCCTTCAGATAATGTAAAGGCACGGCCTAAATATTCATCTGGTACTTTTATTTGGTAAATTGCTGTTTTTATTCCATAATAAACTGGTATTGTCAAACCCATTAAAAATGATATAACTGCAAATATCCAAATGCCTGTACGTGGTAATAAACCAATTGCAAAAAGCCCTAAACCATAGCCCAATATAGCTAGCCAAAGCCCTTTAAATTTATTAATTTTTGCTCCAAAATAGCCTAACAACAATGAACCTAATAGCGACCCCACTGCCGAGAGCATTTCAACTGCAGCGGCTTCCTGCGTGCCACTGCCAAAATGCACCATTGCAATATGTGGGTATAACGTGCCTATTGGTGCATATACAAAGCAATAAAGCACAGCAACAGCAAGTAACGATAATAAACCCTTGATACTTTTTAAAACTAAAAAGCCTTCTTTAAAATCGTTAATTAGATGTATCTTTTGCTTTTTAACTTCTTGCTTTTGTAATTTTATTGGTATTAAAATTGCCACTGCAATTAATGCACCAATAACATCTAAAAAAACCACTGCACTTAAATCAAAATAGCTATTTAAAAGCAATGCTGCGCCTGGCGAAACCAGTGTGCATATAACGGAGAAAGTTTGCGCATAACCAGCATATTTTACTAGTTCAACATCTGGCACAAGTGATGGTGTAAGTGCTTTTGTAGCTGGCTCGTGCAAGGCTGTACCAATTGAGCGCAAAGCCAAAACAACATATATTAAATACACTGGTAATTCGCCTGTTGTTGCTATTATCGCAAGATACAAGCTAGTTACTGCTACAAATAAATCTGATATAATAATAATTTTTTTCTTATCAAATCTATCTACTAAAACACCAGTAAAAAAACCTATTATCGCCTGTGGTACATAGGCAGATATAACTGCAAATGTCAGCACTGTGGCAGAGCCTGTTTTTTCGGTTAAATACCAAACTACGCACATTTGAAATATTGCAGAGGTTAGTTGTGATATGCTTTGCCCAAACCAAATTAGCAATATTTTATTTTTCCAGTTTTTTTGCATATAATCTCTTTTTCTTTTTATAAATTTTTAAAACTTAATTTTCAACTAAGCAATATATTATAATAGCCGTACACATAAAATCATAAATTACTTTATATTTGTACGACTATTTAATCGAAAACACACCACCAAAAAACAAACGCATATAAATCATTTATTTCCTAGTGGGTGTTGCTTTTAATATTAACTTTTTTATAATTAACCTTTGTTTTTTATACCAAATAATGCACGCAATATCCCTGCCAAAAATTTTGGACTTTTTACAACGATAATTTGCATAAACTCCCTGCCTTTCTGCTAAATTGGTGTAATGCTTTACTCCAATATATACACAAATGGCAAAAAATGTTACTTTTAATGTGTTGATATAAATTACATTAATTATTTACGTGGTAAATCCCACTCTTTAACGTCTTTAACCTCATCATACATGGTTGCATAGCTTGCATAACGTGTAACTGAAATTTTGCCTTCTGCCAATGCTTTTGTAACTTCGCATCCACTTTCTTTTCTGTGCGCACAGCCTGTAAAACGGCAATTTTCACGATAAGGCGCAAAATCTGGAAATGCTAATGCTAAATTATCCTTAGATATGTAACAGGCTTTTTCTGTATCCATAGTAGCAAAGCCTGGTGTATCTGCAATGCGCCCACCGAAAGCCTCAAAAACCGTAACTTCACGTGTTGTGTGTTTGCCACGTTTTAACTTTTGGCTAATTTCAGCTGTTTTTTGCGCAATTTCAGGGCAAAGTTCATTTAATAATGTAGATTTACCTACGCCTGAGTTACCACAAAAAGCTGTCAATTTACCTGAGATGATACTTTTAACTTCATCTAAACCTAAACCTGTTTTGTAATCAACCTCTATTGTTTTAATAGCAGCTAGTTCATATGATTTTTTTAAAAATTCAGTAGAAGATAAATCACCTTTTGTGAAAATCAAAACAGGTGTAACATTTTTATCAACAGCTATTGCAGTTAGTTTATCAATTACCAAAGTGCTAGGCACTGGTTGTATTGTGCTAGAAACTATAAAAAGCACATCTAAATTTGCGATAGGTGGGCGTATAAAAATATTTTTACGTGGGTAAATTTCAGCTATAACATTACCACCGTTTTCTGTTTCGATACGCACTTCATCACCGGCTACTGGCGAGATATTTCGCTTGCGAAAAATACCTTTAGCTTTACACTCAATAATTTCATCGCCTACTTTAACATAGTAAAAACCGCCTATGCCTTTTGTTATATATCCGTTCATAAATTCACCTAATATAATTCAGTATAGTCTTCTTATAGCTTTTAAGGCACTGTTGTTGGTGCAGGTGGGTCTGTTGGTGCAGGTGGGTCTGTTGGTGCTGGTGGTGTTGTTGGTGCTGGTGTAGATGGTGGTGCTGTTGGCGCAGGCGTTGTCGTGCCACCACCTGGTGTTGCACTTGGCGCTGGTGTTGCCGTTGTAGAAGGTTTTGATGGCACTACTGGCGCTGGTGCTGTAACTGGCTCTGGGCCTTTTGAAACTACTATACCAACTGCACTATTTATTTTGACCTCTGTGCCTGCAACTACACTTTGCTCAACAACTGTGCCTGCTGTTGCACCATGCCAAACCTCTGTAACACTGCTAACAAATATGCGCTTTTGCGTAAATAGCGTACGTGCATCTTCAGTTGTTAACCCCAATACATCAGGTACTGTCGTTGTAGTTTGAACATTTGTTCGGCTAACATATAAATACACCGTTTCGCCAGCAGCTATTGTGCTACCTGCTATTGGCTCAGTACGTATAACGCCGCCAACTGCAACAGATGGCTCAACACTTTGAATAACTAGTACGTTTAAACCTTGGTTACGTAAAAAATCTTCAACCTCGCCTGCATCCATATTAGTATAATCTTCGATGTCAACATACTTTGCGCCCAGGCTTAAAGTTAGTGTTATTTGTTGGTCCTCTTTAACAGTACGCCCACTAGCTGGTGATTGTTTATACACTGTACCAGCTAAAACGGAGCTATTATATTCTTCCTCAAAAACAATGTCTAACTGTTTATATTGTGCTGTGCTCTCAACTTCATCCACAGATAACCCTACAAAATCCTCAAGTGTTAAATCAAGTTTTTCGCTAAAGAGGTGGTTATCGGAATTTACAAGTATCTCATTGGCAAGATACGCACAGCCAAGTGAAAACGCAATTGTTATACCAAAAAGTATAGGTATAAAATAACTTCTGCGTTTAATTCTTTTTGTGGTTTTGACTTTTTTGCTTACTGTAGTTTGTGTTTTTTTATTCATAACTTTATCAATTACCTTATTCGGCGCACTGTCCGTCATATATTTATATTCAAAACTAACATTTGGGTCTTTTTTAAATTCATCAATAGCTGCTAGCATTTCTTCTACGCTCTGAAACCTATCCTCAGGGTCTTTAGCCATTGCATGTTCTGTTATTGCAACAAGCGCTTTAGGTGCATTTGGTTCACGCTCAGCAAGTGAAATAGGCTTTTCAGAAATTTGCTTAAGGGCAACTTCCACAACTGTACCTTTTGAAAACGGTAGTTTACCGCTAAGCATTTCGTACATCATAATACCGACAGAATAAATATCACTTTTAGCGTCTGTAACATCGCCTTTTGCTTGCTCTGGGCTAATATAATGCACGCTACCCATCGCTTTACCTGATGGTAATTGGTATTCTGCACGTGATATACGAGCTATACCAAAATCCATCATTTTTAAATCGCCATTTGGTAAAAGCATAATATTTTGTGGTTTTATATCTCTGTGTACAACACCTTTATGGTGTGCATGCCCTATTGCATATAATATCTGCGAGATAAAATGAACTGTTTCCTTCCATGAGAGTTTACCCTCACGTTTGTTTAAATAATCACGCAATGTCATACCATCAATATATTCCATTACTATATACTGTAGTTTTTCCCCAACAGAAACATCATATACCTTAACTATATTATCATGGTTTAAAAGCGAAATTGCTTTAGATTCATTTTTAAAACGGTTAACTAAATCTTTATCGTTTATAAACTCCTCACGCAAAACTTTTATAGAAACCGTACGATCGTTTCTTAAATCTTTTGCTTTATAAACGTTTGCCATACCACCTTCGCCTATGAGCTGTTCTATCTCATAAACACCTTCTAATCTTTTTCCTATTAAATTATCCATTTTCTCCCTCCTTTGCCTCAATCTTTAAAACAACTACTGTCGTGTTATCAGGTCCGCCAGCGCCATTTACAATGTTTATCATTTTTTGTGAAACTTCGTCAAAATCGTAGCTTGCAAAAACTTTTTCAATTATTTGTTCTGGTAAAACTCGTGTTAAACCATCGCTACACAGTAGCAAAATATCTCCGCTAACAAGTGTTAACGATGTAAAATCAGCATCCACACTATAATCCGCACCAATTGCTCGTGTTATCGCACTGCGTCTTGGGTGCTTTAATGCTTCTTGCTTTGTAAGTTCGCCTATATCAATAAGCCCTTGCACATATGAATGATCCTTGGTTAAACCTTTAAGCTTACCATCACGCAAAATATAACAGCGAGAATCCCCCACATGTGTTATAAAACCTAAGCCATCTCGCACTAATACACAAACAGCTGTTGTGCCCATGCCCACTAGTGCATCATGTGATGAAGCCGCCGCAAAAACTTTTTCGTTTGCTTTTTCCATTGCGTTTATCATAAAAGGTTTTTCATCACCACGTGGGCAATTTTTATGCATTTCAAGAAAAATCTCTTTAAAGGTATCACAGGCGAGGTTAGCGGCATATGCGCCACCATTAGCGCCACCCATACCATCGCAAACCACAGCAAAGCCCTCATTTTCAGAAAATTTTATTGCACAAAAAGTATCTTGATTTTCTCTGCGTACTTTGCCAACGTCTGTTTGCCCGTTTATCTTCACAGCTTCACCTCCTTTATGTTTTCGTTTTGTGTTCGCTCCCTACGCAATTGCCCACATGCGGCACTTATTTCAGTGCCAAGGCGGCGGCGTATAGTTGCATTCAAACCTAAACTTTCAAGTAAATCTCTAAACTTTTTCGCATTATTTGCATCGGTTGCCGTATAAGGGCTACCATCTACAGGGTTTATTGGTATTAAATTTATATGTGCACCCATGCCTTTAAGCTGTTTTGCAAGCTCTCTTGCATTTTGTGGTGTATCATTAACACCATTAACAAGCGAGTACTCAAAACTTATGCGCCTACCTGTTGTATCTTGATATTTGCGCACAGCAGGCAATAATTGCTCAAGCGGAAAAGCATCGTTAACTGGCATCATGCCACTGCGTATCTCATTATTTGGCGCATGTAACGAAACTGATAATGTCAGCTGTAGTTTTTCCTGCGCGAGCATATCTATTTTTGGCACAATACCACAGGTGGAAAGGCTAATGCCTCGCATACCTATGTTTAAACCCTCTGGTGATGAAATTATATTTAAAAAAGTCATCACTTCATCATAATTATCCAGTGGTTCGCCTATGCCCATTAAAACTATGTTTGAAACACGTGCGTCAATATCTTTTTGTGCGGTGTAAATTTGTGCTGCTATTTCGCCTGCATCTAAGTTTCGCACAAGCCCACCCTGTGTTGAGGCGCAAAATCTACACCCCATACGACACCCTACTTGTGTTGAAACACAAACAGTATTGCCATAGTTTGAGCGCATAAGCACCGTTTCAATAGCGTTACCATCCCACAATCGCAAAAGATACTTTATAGTGCCATCCTTAGCCTCTTGTTTTGTGATAACCTCAGGGTTTGTTATATTATATTTTTCAGTTAAAGTTTCAATCAATTTTTTTGGTTGGTCGCTCATTTGCTCAAAATCAACCACTAATTTTTGATGTAACCAATGGTAAATTTGCTTTGCCCTAAAAGCTGGTTGCCCAAGCTCTTTAATTTCTACGCTAAGCTGTGGCAAAGTTAGCGCTGATATATTCAATTTTTCGCCTTGCCTTGCCATTTACTCTCCATTCGTTGTTAGTTTTTTTCCATAGCACAGATGAAAAACCCATCTAAACCTGTGTGATTTGTTAGTGATAAAGCGCCAAAAGGGCTAACTTTCATGCCTTGTGGCAAGTTTTCAATTGGTTTAACTGTAAAACCACTGTGCCTATTTAAAAATGATTCAACCTGTTTTTCGTTTTCTTCTGGGTTTACTGTGCAAGTTGAGTAAACAAGCCTACCACCATTTTTTAAACTATTGGCGGCATTATCTAAAATCTTGCTTTGTATTTCTAACAGTTCAGCTTGGTTTTTTACAGTTTTATATCTTATATCTGGTTTTTTATCAAGTATACCAAAACCACTGCAAGGTACATCTGCAAGTATTTTATCTGCAAGTTTATCACTTGGGTTTTGCATAGTAGCATCGTTTTGCACGGCTTTTGCACAAGTTATTTGCCCACGTTTTAAAGCTTTTTCTATCAAACTTACTCTATTTTTTGAAACATCGCAGCTATATAACTGCCCACTATTTTGCATTTCCTGCGCTATGATTAAACTTTTACCTGCAGGTGCGGCACAAAAATCTATTATTGTATCGCTTTTTTGCGCTTTTAATGCTAAAGCAGCTATTTGGCTTGTTTGCCCCACCACATGGTAAAAACCTTTTTCAAATGCTTCGGTTGCAGCTGGGCTACCAACAAACTCTACTAAAAGGCAGTTTGGCAAATAACTTTCGCTAACACTTTTTGCGCCTTTTAATAGTAACATTTCTTTAAGCTCACTTGCAGTGATAAGCAGAGGATTAACACGTATTTCTGTTAAAGTATTTTGCGTTTTTGCTGTTAAAATATCGTAAGCTTCAGCTGCATAATTTTTTAAAAACCATTTAGCCATACTTTCGCTAACAGAACAAAGTACTGATAATTTTTCAGTTTCGTTTTTAAACTTTGCAGTATTTATATCATAATTTACAGCACGCCTTAAAACTGCGTTAACCATACCAGCTGCACTTGTTTTTTTAAATGCCTTTGCTAGTTTTACAGCCTCGTTAACAGCGGCTGAGTGTGGCACTTGCATATATTGCATTTGCACAAGCGCACTGCGCAAAATTGCTCTAACTGGGGCATCTAAGCGTTTAACATCTTTTTTTAAAAACTGGTTAAGGCAGTAATCAAGCGTATTTTGGTGCTCTAAAACACCATAAAAAATAGCGGTTGCAAAAGATTTTTCCCTAGGTTCGAGTTGATTTTTTTGTAACTGTGCATCTAAAACAAGGTTTGAATAACCGCCTGTTTCCTGCCTTAGCAGTGCGTGTATAACTAAAGTACGTGCTGTCACAGCATATCCCCCATTTTTAATCTAAGCCCTAGTGCAAACGCTGTGCCTTCCATGGCTTTTTTACCTTCAGGCACTACTTGTAAAAGGCTAATTGCACCCTCACCACAAGCAATGGTTAATGGCTTTGTGTTTAAAACAGTGCCACAAGGCAAGTTTTCTGGGTTTTCGGCTAGGCGTGCTGAGTTTACTTTAACTTTTTTATCTGCCATTGTTACCCAAGCAACTGGCCAAGGGTACATTCCACGCACACGGTTATGGATAACACTTGCGCTTTCGGCAAAAGTAAACTGCGCCATTTCTTTTGATAGCATAGGCGCATGGCTTGCGCCATTTTCACTTTGCTTAATTGGTGTAACCTCGCCTTTTTCTATAAGAGGTAAAACATCGCAAAGTGTTTTTGCACCGATTGCAGTTACTCTTTCAAAAAGCTCTCCACTTGTTTCTTCTGGTAAAATATCCAAGGTTTCACAAGTTATTACATCGCCTGTGTCTAAGCCTTCGTCCATTTGCATTATAGAAACACCAGTTTGTTTATCACCATTTAACACTGCCCATTGTATAGGCGCGCTACCACGATATTTAGGCAAAAGCGAAACATGCAAGTTTATGCAGCCAAATTTAGGCATTTCCAAAATTTGTTTTGGTAAAATACAACCATAAGCCACAACAACAATTATATCTGGGTTTAGTGCTTGTATATTTGCATCTTCGCTACCATCACGCAATGTCGCTGGCTGAAACACTGGTGTGCCATGCTCTAGCGCTAGTGTTTTAACTGGTGGTGCTGTTAATACTTGTTTGCGGCCTACTGGTTTATCTCTGCGTGTATAAACAGCACAAATTTCGTGCCCTGCATCATATAGTGCCTGTAAACTTGCAGCAGCTATATCAGGTGTGCCCATAAACAAAATTCGCATTAGTTTTCTTCCTCGGTTTCTTCATCTTCTACATCTTCTGCAAAAAATTCGCTAGATTGCAATAATGTTACGCCTTGCGTATGGTCATATTCGTGTTGTAGGCAACGTGCAATTAAGCCATCTGCCTCAAACTCAAACCATTCGCCGTCGCAATCTTGTGCACGTATTTTAACCTCTAGTGAGCGCACAACTGAACCTGTTTTACCTGGGAAAGATAAACAGCCTTCGTATGCGCTTTCGGTTTCTTCGCTTTTATAGATAAACTCTGGGTTGATAAAATCTATAACTTCGTATTCAAAATCTGCTGGTAGCTCTTCTGGTAAATCATCTGGTAAGTTCCACACACAAAAAATTTGGCGCATAACACCAACTTGTGGTGCGGCTAAACCTATGCCGTCTGCGTCAATCATAGTTTCGTGCATATCGTCTAGCAAAGTAACTAGTCTATCATCAAATTTTGTAACTGGGCGGCAAACCTTATTTAAAATAGGGTCACCGTCTTTAACTATTGTTCTAATTGCCATTTATTTCTCCATTCGTTTTATCAATAATAATTTTATAAATTGTGTGTTTTCTTTTATTATAATAAAGTTTTTAAACTTATAAATCTCCGTCTGTGTTTAAATCTAAAACTACTGTCGCTTTACTTGGTAATTTTTCCTTTTCGTAAAGGTGTAAAACCTCTGCAATTAAGTTTCTAAAGGTTTTATCGTTTCGACATTTTATTGTTAATTTATAACGATATTTTTCGTTTATCTTAACGATATTACAAGGCGTAGGTCCTAAAACGCGCAAAGGCATATTTGTTAGTTTTGCTGCCTCTTTTGCTAATAGTTCTGAAAAACGCTTACCTGCTTGCTCAACATTCGTTTCTTTTTCGCCTGTAAAAAGCACCATACATAAAGTACAAAAAGGTGGATATAAGCCGAGTTTTCTAAATACAATTTCCTGCTCAAAAAACGCTGTATAATCTTGAGCAGCTGCAAGGTTTAACACTGGGCTAGTTGGGTCAACCGTTTGTATTAGCGCCTTGCCAGGGCTAGATGCTCTGCCGCCACGCCCAACAACTTGGGTTATTAGGCTAAATACAGTTTCCCCTGCACGGAAACCTTGAGCAAATAACAGGCTATCTATACCTAGCACTCCCACCAAAGTTACGTTTTCAAAATCTAGTCCTTTTGCTACCATTTGCGTGCCTAGCATAATATCATACTCATGGTTTGCAAATTTAGTAAAAAGCTTTTGGTGGGCATCTTTACCTGAGGTTGAGTCTTGATCCATGCGCAATATCCTCGCACTAGGGAATAATCTTGCAAGTTCTTCCTCTGCTTTTTGCGTGCCAAAACCAGTGTAACTTAAATCTCCCTCACAATTTGGGCATTGGCTTGGCACTGGTTTTATTGATGAGCCACAATAATGGCACATTAGAGCGTTGTGTGTTTTATGGTAAACCATTGGCACGCTACATTTTGAGCATTTAATAACCTCTCTGCAATCTTTACACATTGCAATTGTGCGGTACCCACGGCGATTTAGCAATAATATACTTTGCTTTTTAGCCTCTAGGTTTTCTTTAATGGCATCTTCAAGTGCACGGCTAATTTCGTTAGGGTTACCTGCGGCAATTTCTGCACGCATATCCACAATTTGCACAGGTGGTAAGCTACTACCACTAAAGCGCTGTGTTAGCTCTAATAACTGATAACGCCCCTCTTTAGCTAGGTGGTAGCTCTCTGTACGTGGTGTTGCTGATGCCATTAAAAATAATGCTCCCTCACGCACAGCACGTTGTTTTGCAACATCAGCGGCGGCGTATCTTGGGGCGGATTCTGAACGATAGGTATGCTCTTGTTCTTCATCCATTATAATTAAGCCTATATTTTTTAAAGGGGCAAATATTGCGCTACGTGTGCCAACAACTATATCAGCACCGCCATCTTGTATCATTTGCCACTGTAAAAGGCGTTCGGTATGGCTTAAGGCTGAGTGTTGCACTGCAACACGTTTGCCAAAGGTTGATTTTAAGCGGTAAATCATTTGTGGAGTAAGCCCTATTTCTGGCACAAGTATTAACGCTTTTTTACCTAGTGCTAAACATTGTTCAACCAGTTTTACAAAAACTAATGTTTTACCACTGCCTGTTACACCGTACAATAAAGCAGCATGTGCCTTGCCTGTTTGTAGATGTATGCTTAAAGCATCATAGGCGCTTTGCTGTTCTTGCGATAATGTTATAGTGTCTTGCTTTAGTGGTATATGCGAGTATAAATCTAGCGATTTATTAACATCCTCGCTTTTTAACACCGCTTTTGTACATAAAGTATCTAAAACTGAACGGCTTATACCAAGTTCTTCAAGTTCGCTTAAAGTGCGAGCACCACCGCTTAGCGCTGTACACGCCATAAACTGTTTTGCTGTTGGCTTTGGTTTTTCTGGCAGTGGGGCTATTATGCTATATTTCTTTTCAGTGTGGCGCACTAGTTTTTTTTGCAAAATTGGTGTTACGCCATCATCTGCTAAGGCAGGTTTATATTGCGCACCGTATGGTATAACGGCTTTAACGGCCTCGTAATACGTGCAAAATGTGCGCTCTCGCAAAAAATATACAAGTTCTAGTAAATCATTTGTTAGGCAGGCCTCCTCTGGTGCAATATCGAAAAGGCATTTTAATTTAGCGTTTTCTTCTTTAATATCACATCCTAGCACAACGCCCATGCGTGCTTTTGAGGCACGCCCAAACGGCACTAAAACCATGCTACCTATACGCACATTTTGCTGGCTTGGCAAAACTGCATATGTATAAAACTTATCAAAATGAAAGGTGGCGTTGCTAACGGCAACTTCTACTGTTTTTGGCAAGCGCATCCCCTTTCTGCTAGTTAGGTTAGTTTGGTAAATTATTTTGTATAAGCGCATAAAGGCGCTCCGCAGCGGCTGTGATATCATCATTAACAATTTGTTCGTCGTAATT
>CAYJJL010000001.1:0-15177 GCA_964370455.1 uncultured Faecalibacterium sp. | reverse complement strand
TGTTTTTTACGATTTCACTTTAGTTGTTAAATGATTTTCTATTATTAATCACATATATTTATTTTGGCAAATTTTCTTGTATAATTTGATATAAACGCTCTGCCGCAGTATTTATATCATCGTTAACTACATTTTCATCATAGCTATCTCCAACTGCTAGTTCTTGCTTTGCAATTTCTAGTCTTTCAGCTATAACATCCTCTGTTTCTGTACCACGCCCACGCAAACGTTTTTCAAGTTCGGTGTTGCTTGGTGGTAGGATAAAAATTGTGTGTGCGTTTGGATACATTTTTTTAATACGCATCGCGCCATTAACATCAATAACAAGCACAACTGCCTTTTTTTGGGCAAGGCGTTTATCTACATCACTACGCATTGTGCCGTAATAGTTACCACAATAGCAGTTCCACTCCAGTATACCGCCATTATCACGTAGTTTTTCAAAAGCCTCAAGTGTTAGGTAGTAATAGTTAACCCCCTCAACTTCGCCTGGGCGTGGCGCACGTGTAGTAGCTGTAACACTGCGCTCTATATCTGTGTGTTTATCACGCATTGCTTGCACTACAGAATCCTTACCAACACCAGCTGGGCCAGAAATTATAAATAAATATTGTTGCGTTTTTTCCATTATATCTCCTTGTTGATAATTTTGCTGGCTATGCAAAATTATCATGTATCTTCACTGCTTTCGCATCTAGTTGCTATTGTTTCTGGGCTTATACCAGATAAAACCACATGGTCAGAATCCATTAGTAGCACTGCTTTTGTTTTACGTCCATATGAGGCATCTATTAAACTGCCTCTATCACGTGCCTCTTGTATTATACGCTTTATCGGTGCAGAATCTGGGCTAACAACACTTACAAGGCGTGTTGCGTTGACCATATTACCAAAACCAATATTAATAAGTTTCATATAATCTCCTTTGTCGGCATGCGTTATTCGATATTTTGTATTTGTTCTCTTATTTTTTCAATTTCTGCTTTTATGTCAACCACTATGCGTGTAATTGCTATATCTTGGCATTTTGAACCTATCGTGTTAACCTCGCGGTTTAACTCTTGTGTTAAAAAATCTAGTTTACGGCCAACTGGTTCTTTTAGCTCTAGCATGCTCCTATACTGCGCTAAGTGGCTGTGTATACGCACAGTTTCTTCATCTACTGCGGTTTTATCTGCAAAAATTGCCGCCTCTGTCAAAACACGTGCTTCGTCAATGTTTCTATCCTCTAGCAGTACTTTTAGTTTTTCATATAGGCGCTCTGTATACGCTTTTACTCTGCCACTTGTTTGTTTTTCCACCTCGGCAATTGCATTTTCTATGCTAATAAGGCGGCTTAAAATATCAGCTTTCATGCGTTCGCCCTCGGTAGCACGCATTTCCATAAACTGTGCAAGTGCTTTTTCAGCCGCTTGTTTTACAGTATTAAGCACGTCATCTTCTTCCACTTCAACTTGTGCTGTAATTAACACATCCGGAAAACGAGATATATTAAAGGCTGTTAGGCCATTTGGTACATCTAAATTTTCGCCAATTGAGGCAATAGCTGTTTCGTATTGTTTAGCTAGAGCTAAATCAACTTTAACAGCATTTTCAGATGCTTCAACCGTTTGAATACTAAGGTTTATTTCAACTTTACCCCTGCTAATTTTTGCATTGAGTAATTTTTTTAAAGGTAAATCTAAAAAATTGCAAGAACGTGGCAAACGAGAAGAATATTCAAAATAACGAGAGTTCACACTGCGCATTTCAACTGTGTATTCTCTCCCTGCGTAAAGGGCAGTTCCACGCCCAAAACCTGTCATACTATAAACCATTTTTAATACCTCTTCTCGCAATTGTGTATAATAACCCATATTTATATTATTGTACTATTTTTTGGCCATTTTTGCAAGCTTTTAAGCCAATTATTAACTTTTGATTATATAAAAAAATGGTGTGCAGATAAACTGCACACCATTTTGAAGCTTATGAGGTGAGGTTAAATTATTTAACTTCAACTTTAGCGCCTGCGTCAGAAAGTTTCTTTTGAATTTCTTCAGCGTCAGCTTTAGAAACTTTTTCTTTAACAGGTTTTGGAGCTGTATCAACAAGCTCTTTAGACTCTTTCAAGCCAAGGCCAGTGATTTCTTTAACAACTTTGATAACGCCCATTTTTGCATCGCCAGCGTTAACAAGGATAACGTCAAATTCAGTTTTTTCTTCTTCAGCTGCAGCGCCAGCGCCAGCAGCAGGAGCTGCAGCAGCAGCAACAGCAGAAACACCAAATTCTTCGCAGTATGTGTCGATTAGTTCTTTTAGTTCAAGAATCGTTAATTCCTTAACGGAATCAATGATGGCTGTAATTTTTTCAGAAGCCATGGTTTTATCCTCCATAATTTTAAATAAATGTTTGTTTTCGTTCGAATTTTTAAGCGGCTATGCGGCTATTAAGCTGCGTCGCCCTCTTGTTTGTCCACATAAGCTTGCATTGCAACAGCAATACCGGAAAGTGTGCTTGTAAGCGCACCAGCAAACATGGAAAGCATGCCTTTGTGATCTGGTAGTTTTGCGATAGCGGATGTTTCCTCTTTAGACATTACTTGACCATCCATGAAACCTGCTTTAACAGTAAATTTCTTAGATTTGTCTTTGTCTGCGTAATCGCAAAGGATACGAGCAGCAACGATTGGATCCTCGTTAGAGAATGCAACAGCTGTATCGCCAACAAAGTTTTCTGCTAGGCCTTCAAGAGAAGTACCTTTAACTGCTAGACGAAGCATTGAGTTTTTGATAACGTGGTATTCAATACCTGCTTCACGTAAGTCTTTACGAAGTTTTGTGTCAGCCTCAACAGTAATACCGCTGTAAGCAACAACACAACCTGCGGTTGCAGCTTCAAACTTTGCTTTAAGCTCAGCTACTATAGCCTGCTTTTGAGTAAGAATTTTTGCACTTGCCATTTAGTTTCACCTCGTTTCGTTTGGGAATTATGAGTGCTGTTTTCAAAAATAAAAGCCCTTTTCACGCATAGCGAGAAAAGGGCATAACATTGTTATGTTGCCACGCTTCTCGGTAGGCGAGTAAAACTCTTATGCTAAATTAGCACCTACTGTCTTAAAAACAGCATTAATATATTACCGCAAAGCGGTAAGTTTGTCAAGTGTTTTACGATAATTTGCTATTATAATAATTTCAAATGAAACTATTTAAAATTAAACACCGTATTTTGCTGTGATGAAACGTACGCCAGGGCCCATTGTTGAAGCAACATATGCGCTCTTGAAGTATTGGCCTTTAGCTGCAGAAGGTTTTGCCTTTTGAACAGCGTTCATAACTGTATCAACGTTTTCCAATAGTTTTTCAGCACCGAAAGATACTTTACCAACTGGAACGTGTATGATGTTTTGTTTGTCTAGGCGGTATTCGATTTTACCAGCTTTAGCTTCAGTAACAGCTTTACCTAGATCAGGTGTAACTGTACCAGCTTTTGGGTTAGGCATAAGGCCACGTGGACCTAAAACTTTACCTAAACGGCCAGCTTTGCCCATCATGTCTGGTGTTGTAACAACAACGTCGAAATCCATAAAACCGCCCATGATTTGTGCGATTAGGTCATCTGCACCAACAACTTCTGCGCCTGCTTCTTCAGCAGCTTTTGCAGCAGCGCCTTGTGCGATAGCACAAACACGTACAGATTTACCAGTACCGTTTGGTAGTACAACAGCGCCGCGAACTTGTTGGTCAGCGTGGCGGCTATCAACACCTAAACGAATGTGTAATTCAACTGTTTCGTCGAATTTTGCAGTAGCTGTTTTGCAGCAAAGCTCTAAAGCTTCAACTACTTCGTACTGCTTTGTTGTGTCTATAAGCTTTGCGCTCTCGACATATTTTTTACCATGTTTCATAACTTAAAATCCTCCTATGTGGTCAATCAGGCGCTTTGGCCCTCCCACTTGTTGTGTAAAAAGAGCCTTAGCCCTCTACGACGACACCCATGCTACGGCAAGTACCAGCTATCATGCTAGTTGCTGTTTCAAGGTTTGCAGCGGTAAGGTCTGGCATTTTTGTTTTAGCAATTTCTTCAACTTGTGCACGTGTTAAGGTAGCAACCTTATCTTTGTTTGGCACAGCAGAAGCGCTTTCAATGCCTGCTGCCTTTTTAATTAGGACAGCTGCAGGTGGAGTTTTTGTGATGAAGCTGAAAGAGCGGTCAGCATACACGGTGATAACAACAGGTATGATGTAACCCATTTTATCTTTTGTGCGTTCGTTAAACTCTTTTGTAAACGACATAATGTTTACACCTTTTTGACCTAAAGCTGGGCCAACAGGTGGTGCCGGAGTCGCTTTGCCGGCTTCGATTTGTAGCTTAATATAGCCTGTAACTTTTTGTGCCATTGAAATGCACCTCCATGAAAATCTGTGGTGAGTTGCGGCTTGCTAAACACAAGCCTCCCACGAGCGCACGACCACCGCGCGCTCTATAAAAACGCATAAAGCGATTTTACCGGAACGGACATTTTGTTGCGCTTATAATAGCGCAACTTGGCTGATTTCAACCTCAGCTGGGGTTTCACGGCCAAACATATTGACCTTTAGCTGTACTTTGTAGCTTTCAGCATCGATAGCCTCAACCACACCCATAAAGCCCTCAAGTGGACCAGATGTGATTTGAACTGTTTCGCCAACGTTGAAATCTACTTTAATAGCTGTGTGAACTTCAACACCCATGCGCTCAACTTCTTCAGCTGAGAGTGGCTCTGGTTTTGAGGCAGCGCCTACAAAGCCTGTACAACCACGAGTGTTGCGGACAACATACCATGTGTCGTCTGTCATTACCATTTTAACAAAAACATAACCTGGGTATAGTTTATGTTCAACGATAACTTCTTTTTCTTCCTCGATAACTTGGCCTTTAGCACGTTTGCGTACTTTTTTAATCTCGCGGACTTCTTCAGTCGGCACACGAATTTCGCAAATTAAATCATTGAGGTGACGGTTATCCACAAGTGTTTGAAGATCCTGCTTAACTTTGTTTTCATAGCCAGAATAAGTATGTGCAACATACCATAGAGCTTCGTTAGAATCTGACATTGGATGACCTCCTTTTTGATTGATTAGTTGCCGATGAGTAGGCCCATTAATAGACCAAATAATGTATCAAGGCTGATCATGAAAAATGCTGATACGCCAACAAAAGCCAATACTACTATTGTGTTTGTTTTTGTATCTGCCTTGCTAGGCCAAACCACTTTTTTAAGCTCACTTTTTGAATCACGGAAAAACTTGTTAACACGTGAAAAGGAAGCTTTGACTGTGGCCACAAATCCAAGTTTTTTCTGGGTTTTGTCTGCCATAACAGTGCCTGCCTTTCTTATTTTGTTTCCTTATGAGGAGTGTGTTTTTTGCAAAAACGGCAATATTTGTTCATTTCTAAACGGTCTGGGCAATTTTTTTTGTTCTTTTTGGTGTCGTAGTTGCGTTGTTTGCACTCTGTGCACGCAAGAGTAATCTTTACTGTCATTTTGTGAGTACCTCCATTAATAACGGTTGTTTGTAACCTCCCTCGGTGTTGCGGCATGTGCAAAAAATGAGCACAAAAAAATAACCCCGCAAAAGAGGTATACTTATAATACCACTTTTTTGGGGTTACGTCAAGTGTTTTTTATAAATTATTAAAACACATTTCTTTTTATATAAAAATTAATAGTGCTTATAACATATCTTTTTTGTGCCACATTTCCACTTGCTACATATATATAATATATATTACTCGCTAAATTTCTCTTTTGCAATATTAGCAATGAGTTTAGCTGTGCCTTGTATCCCAAAGTGCGAGCTATCTATCATAAGATGATTTTGCCCAAAAATACTTTTATCATCAGTTGCATACTTTTTTCTGTATCTTTCGCGTGCTGCATCTACTTCTGATATCATTTTTTTAGCACACTCTTGCGTCATCTCTAGTTTTTCAACACAGTTTTTCAATTTATTTTCATAAGCAGTATAAATGTAAACACTTAAACGGTTTGGGTGTTCTTTTAAAATATTATCCGCTAATCTACCCACAATTATGCATGATTCTTTTTTTGATAAATCTTGAATAATACTTTTTTGAACAGCAAAAACTTCATCTTGTAAGCTTTGCATACCAATACCTAGGGGAAATTTACGTTTACTATAGATAAAGTTCGCTGTTTCCTCCTCCTCGCTTATAAGCGAGGCCGAGAGGTTCATTCTGTGAGCAACTTCTTCCACTAAATCTCTATCATAAAACTCAATATCTAATTCCTTTGCGAGCGTGACAGCTATTGAACGCCCCATGCTTGCAAATTGCCTTGAAATAGTTATTACAAACGGTTTTTTCATAAAAACCCTCCTCAAATAAAAACAACTCTATTCACCTTGCTATGTTAAACCATCTGAAAACGAGTTTTTTGCAAGTGCCTAATATAGCAAGAAAGCGTAAAATTAATTACAAAATATATTACTGCCGCTAAACCAAACAACATAAATACATCCGAAACATTAATAACACCTTGGCCGTTATAAAAACCAGCTGAGTTCATAACTTGGCGCACACGTGACATAAGCTCTATAACCGCTACATTTGCCAAATATGACGAATCCTTTACTGTTGTAACAACTTGGCTCAACAATGTAGGTACGATTTTTCTGTACGCTTGTGGTAGCACAATATACCACATTATTTGCACAGTGCTAAACCCCTGCGACTCGCCTGCTTCAAATTGTCCGTGCGCTACAGAGTTTAACCCACCACGTACAATTTCCGCCACAACTGAAGATGTAAAAAGTATCAGCGCAACCATGGCACGATACATAAGCCCTACTTCAACCGAGGATAAACCAAACATTGGTGTATATAAAAAACTTGGAACAGGGCAAAACACTAAGCACACGAAAATCCACAAAAGTAGTGGCGTGTTACGAAAAAGCTCAATATAGGCAATAGAAACCCATTTAAAAACACGTGTACTTTTGCTATCGCAATAATTGCGCAACATAGCCAAAACCGAACCAAACACAAGCCCGCACAAAACAGCCACAACAGAAATAACCAAAGTAAAGGCTACACCTTTTGCAACATAAAGTAAAACATCTGTGTTGCTAAGTATTTTTAAACTACCTAAAATAGATTCCATTACACTTTACCCCCTGCTTGTTTAACTTTAATAGTTTGAGATTCACGCTGTTTTAGTGCAAACTCCCACCTTGTTGCAATTAAAGATAAAGGATAGCACATAATAAAAAACAGTATTCCACAAACCACATAAGCTGGTGCATATGCACCGCCTGTATTGGCACCAGTTACAAAACTATAAGTGTTTGATATAAGATCCGCCCCACCTACTATATAAAGGCAAGATGTGTTTTTAATTAAGTTTACCATCTGATTTACCATTGGTGGCAATATAATCTTAATACTTTGTGGTAAAATTACATAGTACATTCTGCCTATATATCCAAACCCTTGCGAAATGGCTGCTTCTGTTTGCCCTTTTGGTATAGCCTCAATACCAGCACGCACTACTTCTGCCATATACGCACCATGATATATACCAAGCGCAAGTATACCAGTTTGAACTATGCCTATACTGTTATCAGAAAAAGCAAGGCTATAATATAAAAAACACATTTGTAAAAGCACAGGTGTATTTTGCACTACTTCAACATATATACGAGCAATAATTTCCAAAGGTTTTTTCCCACTGGTGGAAAATAATCCAAAAATAATACCCAATATAAATGTAAGAACAAGCGCTAAAACCGCTGTAAATAGTGTGGTGTTAAAACCACTTATAAATGTGCCCTTAAAGGCCCAAACTTTTTCCCATGCAGATGGGTCTAATAAACCATGCATAACTCTCCTCTTTTCTGCATTTTAGTAAAGTGAATATAAAGTGTACTTTATAAAAAACGATGCTGTTGCACTTACCTGTGCAACAGCACCGTTTATCATTTGTTTTGCTCTAAAAAATTACGAAAAATTTGCAACTTATAGATTATGTTCAGCAATCAAACCTTCTATTGTACCATCAGCAAGCCAAGCTGAAACTAATTCTTCGCTAAGAGCTGCCATTTCACTATCTAAAGTAGCTGCAATGCCGTAATCTTGTGGTGAAAATTGATCTTCTATGTAAGAGCGTCCATCTGTGTTGTAGTAAGATAAAATAGATTTATCAACACAGAAAGCTGCAACTTCGCCTGCTGCTAGAGCTGTAGATATAGCTGGGTAGTTATCATATTGTTGGAAGCTTACGCCCGCGCTCCAAGTCGAAGCATCAAATGTATCGTAATCAAATTCTGATTCTTCAATTAAACCTTGCGCAACCATTTCAGCAACCATAGCACGTGCAGAAGTTGAACCAGAAGAAACACCTATAGTTTGCCCTACTAAGCCCTCTAAATTTGTAACACCAGATGCATCCTCTACAAGAGCTGTTACTGCATCAACATAGTAAGGTGTAGTAAATGCCCAGCTCTCTTTGCGTTCTTCGGTGATTGTAAAAGTAGCGATTACACAATCCAAATCGCCAGAATCAAGTAACTCTGTACGTGTTGCAGCTGTTACAGCTGTAAACTCAACTTCTACACCTAAGTGTTCAGCAATTTTCATAGCTAGGTCAATTTCCATGCCAGTGTATTCGCCAGAAAGTAAATCCTGAAAACCAAAACCTAAAACATCATTTTTAACGCCTACACGCAACACACCACGTTCAACTATATCTGCAACGTCGGCTGTCCATTCAACATCTGTTGTTTCTTGAGCTACTGAAGAACTTTCAGCAGCTACACTGCTTGTTTCAGTGGAATCACTTGGCGCTTGCTCTGCGCATGCAGCAAACATAGCCACACCCATTAAACTAACTAGTGCAAGAGATAATACTTTTTTTAATTTCATTATAAATTCCTCCTCTTAATAATTGTTTTCGTGTGTTATATAATCAATAAACCTATATGGTTTAATGAGCAAACATAAATATCATCTAATAATTTTGCTTAAAAATTGTTTTACACGTTCGTTTTTAGCCTCTGCAAAGAAATATTCTGGTGTGCCTTCCTCAACTATCATGCCATCGTCCATAAATATAATTCTATCTGCTACTTGGCGTGCAAAGCCCATTTCGTGAGTAACAACCACCATAGTTATATTTTCCTTTGCAAGCTTTATCATAACATCTAAAACTTCCTGTATTGTTTCAGGGTCAAGTGCTGACGTTGGTTCATCAAAAAGAATTATTTTTGTGCCAGCACATAGCGCCCTTGCGATGGCTATCCTTTGTTGTTGCCCACCTGAAAGTGTAGCAGGGTACACATCAGCTTTTTCAGTTAATCCAACCACATCCAAATAGTATTGTGCTGTTTTTTCGGCCTCACTTTTGCTTTTACCATGTAATTTTATGGGTGCTAATGTTAGGTTTTTCATTACTGTCATGTGTGGGTAAAGGTTAAATTGTTGAAACACCATGGACGTAGTTTGTCGCACTACATTGGTTTTATTTTTATGTGTAAGCTGTATATCATCTATATAAACCTCTCCGCTAGTAGGTTCTTCCAAAAAATTCATACAACGCACTGTTGTTGATTTACCAGATCCAGAGGGTCCCACTATAACCAATTTCTCGCCTTCTTTAACTTCAAGGTTAACATCTTTAAGCACATGTAAATCACCGAAGTATTTATTTAAATTTTGTAGTTTTATCATGTTCTCACCCAATCTTCAAGATAGTAATTTATTACATAAATTTTGCAAAAAAAAACAAAAAAAGACGCTTATATCCGCAGATATAAACGCCTTTGTTTGACCTCATTATACCACTACACTTTACAATTGTAAAGCTATTTTTCAATTTTTATCAGCATTTCGCACAAAGTTTGTGTATTGTGTTTGTCATTTAACACAAAAACATAAGATTATTATAAATATAGCATAAACAAAACAACATTGCTTTAACTATTAATTTTTTAGTTTGATAGGTTTAATTTATTTGTGTGCTGATATCTCTCAATATATTCTATATAGCCTACTTACGCAAATGCCGCACTATCCTCAAAAAGGCAAAGTGTGCCATTTTCTGTATAATCAGCCGTAAACAATGTGCCATTTGTTGCTGTACCCTCTGCTATTTTATCAGCTAAAGCTTGCTCAACCGCACGTGCAACTGTGTGGCGCAAATCACGTGCACCATAGCTTGTGCCTGCTTTATCAACTAGCTTTTGCGCAAGCTCTGGTGCGTGGCACAAATTATAACCTTTTTCCTTGGCACGTTTTTCTAGCTTTTCCAAAAAAGTTTCAGCAATTATGCAAAGGTGCTCGTGCTCTAAAGGTCGAAACACTATAAGCTCATCTAAACGCCCTATCAGCTCTGGCCTAAAAAACTGCTTTGCCTCGTTAATGGCCAGTTTTGCTTGTTTTTCTATTTGCATTTCGCTATTGCTCATAAACCCTAACGGGCTGTTTTGCCCAGCTAAAAATCTAGCTCCTAAATTTGCAGTTAACAAAACAATTGTGTTTGAAAAATCAGTTTTGCGTCCACTTGCCTCTGTTAAAATACCATCTTCCAAAATTTGCAATAGCAAGTTTTGTATATCGGCATGCGCTTTTTCAATTTCATCAAAAAGCACCACGCTATAAGGGCATCTGCGCACAGCCTCTGTCAGTTGTCCTCCGTCATCATGCCCAATATAACCAGGGGGTGCACCTATTAACCTTGCAACCGTATGTTTTTCCTGATATTCGGACATATCAAATTTTAAAAATGCTTTTTCACTGCCAAACCATGTTTTTGCAAGTGCTTTTGCCAGTGCACTTTTGCCAACACCTGTAGGCCCTAAAAACAATAACCCAGCCATTGGCCTGCCGGCCTCGCCTAAACCTGTGCGGTTTCGCCTTATAGCTCCAGCAACAGCAGCAACGGCCGTTTCTTGCCCAATTATCTCTGCACTAAGATGTTTTTCGAGCCTTGCTAGGCGTTCACGCTCTGCCCAACCAATTTGCTCCACTGGTACACCGCTAGTTTTTGCAACTACTTTTTCAATATCTGCTTTGGTTAATACTTGTACTTTTTTGCCTTGCATTTCTGCACGTATGCGCAATGCTGCACAGCTTTCATCTAATAAATCTATAGCTTTATCTGGCAATTGTTTACCTGTTAAATATCGCACAGAAAGGCTAACTGTTGCCTTAATGCTTTCTTTAGTTATTTTTACACCATGATATTGCTCGTACCTTGTGCAAAGCCCTTCTAAAATTTTAACTGCTTGCTCTTCGCTAGGTTCTGCTATATTTACACAGCCAAAACGACGTTCCAGTGCTGTATCTTTTTTAATGTTTTTTCTGTACTCCTCGTTTGTTGTTGCACCTATAACTTGCAACTCTCCACGTGCAAGCAAAGGTTTTAATATGCTAGAGGCATCTATTGCACCCTCTGCTGCACCAGCACCTATTATGGTATGAAACTCATCTACAAATAACACCGCTGAATTTTCACGCACTAATTCTTCGAGTAAGTTTTTAAAACGTTCTTCAAAATCGCCCCTATATTTTGTGCCAGCAACTAAATTTGCCATATCCAAACTTAATAGGCGTTTGCCACGCAAAACACTTGGCACATCACCGTTAGCAATACGTTGTGCTAAACCTTCCGCCAAAGCTGTTTTACCAACACCTGGCTCACCCACAAGGCAAGGGTTATTTTTTTGCCTACGGCAAAGTATTTCTATCATGCGCGCAATCTCTTCATCACGGCAAAAAACAGGGTCTAAACCACCCTCTAAAGCTTTGCGTGTTAAATCCCTGCAGTATTTATCGCTAGTGCGCCCACTTTTAGCTGTCGCCATTACTTTAGGTGCAGTAGGCATAACAATTTGCCCTGCCATTTTACGACATTCCTTAACTGTTTTTTGAGTTTTAACACCTAACTCTTTTAATAAAATCGAGCCTTTACAATCTTCGTCCTCAAGTATGGCGCAAAGCAAATGTTCTGGCGTTGCCTTTGTTACACACGCTGTTTGCGCACCAAGCAAAGCATAATCCATAACTTTTTGCAAATCTGCTGAAAACTCTATACGTGAAAAAACTGGCAACGCAAAGTTTGTCTTTTTTTCACCCTTGCCACCATTTAACAAGTGTGATAACTCGGCTGGGTTTAATTTTTTCTCCATTAAAAATTTACCTGCTTGTGTTGTGTCATCCTCAGCTTGTACTAAAAGCAAATGCCCACTGTTTGCCTCTTTTTCGCCAAAATTTTCCGCACGCACTAAAGTTTTTGCAAGTTGTTTTATAGCTAGGCTTGAAAAACCTTTATATTGCTTTTTCATAATCTCTTTCCCTCCGTTTGAATTTTTACAAAAAGATTATGGTCAAAACCAAAACAAAAAAACCACCTTGATGTTTTTTACTTTAACATCAAGGTGGTTTTACATTTTAAATATTATTTACTTATCCAAACAAAAAAACACAGGCTTATTTGTGTGCCACCCACATGCTTACTCAACACCTACAAACTGGCTTTTATATAAATTTGCATAAAAACCATTTTGTGCAAGTAAGCTTTTGTGTGAGCCTTGCTCGATTATATTGCCCTCGTTCATAACCAAAATAATATCTGCACTGCGTATTGTTGAAAGCCTGTGTGCCACAATAAAACTCGTGCGGCCTTGCATCATTTTTGCAAAGGCAGCTTGTATTTGTATTTCTGTGCGTGTATCTATACTACTTGTAGCTTCATCCAAAATAAGCATAGGTGGCATGCAAAGCATAACACGTGCTATGCAAAGCAACTGCTTTTGCCCTGTGCTTATGTTGCCGCCATTTTCGGTTAAAATTGTATCGTAACCTTGTGGCAAACGCTTAATAAAACTGTGTGCGTGAGAAGCTTTTGCAGCTGCAATAATCTCTGCCTCGGTTGCGTTTGGCTTGCCGTAGGCTATATTTGCACGCACTGTATCTGCTTTTAGCCATGTATCTTGTAGCACCATACCGTAGCTTTTGCGTAAAGAGCTGCGTGTAACCTCACGTATATCTTGCCCTGAAACGCTAATTTTACCCTCTTGCACATCATAAAAGCGCATAAGCAAATTTATCATAGTAGTTTTGCCACAGCCTGTTGGGCCAACTATCGCTATACGCTCACCACTTTTTACATCAAGGTTAAGGTTTTGTATTAGCTTTTGCTCTTTTCTATACGCAAAGCTAACATTTTGTAACGAAACATTACCATCAGTTTTTAAATTTGGCGTACCAGAAGTTTCCTCACTAAGCGATGGCATATCCAAAAGCTCAAACACACGTGCCGCGCACGCTAAAGCATTTTGTAGCTCTGCAAACACGCCTGAAATTTCATTAAAAGGCTTTGTGTATTGGTTGGCATAACTTAAAAATATACTCAATTGCCCTACCGAAAGCCCACCATTAAGCGCATATAATGCACCCACAAGCCCCACGCCAGCGTACACCATGTTATTAACAAAGCGTGTTGCTGGGTGCACTATGCTTGAATAAAACATTGCATTTAAACTAGCATCTGCAAGTTTTGCATCAATTTCAGAAAAATCTTCTAGGGATTTTTCTTCCTGTGCAAAAGCTTGCACTACTTTTTGCCCGCCGATAAGCTCGTTGACTAAAGCTGTTTGCTCACCACGTAATTCGCTTTGACTTTTAAAATGTTTATATGTTCGCTTTGCAATAAAACTAGCAACAAACAAACTAAGTGGTGTTATACAAACCACAACCAAAGTTATAGGCACATTTACAGAAAACATAAAAACTAGTGTGCCAACTATGGTTAACATTGCAGTAAAAAACTGTGTAAAGCCCATGAGTAACCCCTCAGTAAAGCTTTCAACATCAGTTATCATGCGGCTTACAAAATCACCAGTTGGGTGTTTATCTATTACTGAAAGCGGCAATTTTTGGAGTTTTTCCATAGCTTCGTTTCGCAAGTTTCGTGCTACAAAATAGGTAACTTTTTGGTTACACAAACCAAAAGCCCACTGCGCAACAAGCGAAAACAATGTCACCACCAAAATTTGCATAAGTATTTGTAGTAAAGCTTCCCACAAAACGCCGTTTTCTATCAGTAAATCAATGGCACTGCCTGTTAAAATCGGCACATATAAATTACTTGCAACGCTAACAGTTGCACAAATTACACTAAGCATCAATAAAAACCAATAAGGGCGCACACGTTTTAACACACGTAGCAAAGTTTTTTTGCCCTGTGTTTTTACATTACTAGGCATTGTGCACCTCCCCTTTTGCAAATTGGCTATCGTAAATTTCTTTATAAACTTCACAGTTTAAAAGCAAATCCTTGTGCTTGCCTTTACCAACAAGTTTGCCTTCCTCAAGCACCAAAATTTGGTCAGCGTGTGAAAGGCTCGCTGTGCGCTGGCTAACTATAAAAATAGTGCTATCACTTGCAAAATCTGCAAGTGCTTTTCGCAAAGCTGCATCTGTTGCGTAATCCAGCGCACTTGCACTATCATCCAAAATTAAAATATCTGGTTTTGCTACTAGCGCACGTGCAATGGTTAGACGTTGGCGTTGCCCGCCAGAAAAATTACGTCCATTTTGCTCCACTATTGAGTTTAAACCTTGCGCTTTTTGGCGCACAAATTCCGCACCTTGTGCATATTCTAACGCTTGCCATAATTCGGCATCGGTGGCTGTTTCGTTACCCCATAAAAGGTTTGAGCGTATAGTACCACCAAAAAGCTGTGCTTGCTGTGGCACTATGCTTATAAATTTGCGTAAAACATTTTTTGTATATGCATTTGCAGGCTCGCCAAAAAGTAAAACCTCGCCATCAGTTACGTCATAAAAACGTGAAATTGCATTTACCAGCGTAGTTTTACCACTACCTGTGCCACCAATTATACCTATTACCTCACCACGTTTTGCCATAAACGAAATATTTTGTATGCTCTCTTGCCCTGCTTTGTTATATGATAAACTAACGTTTTTAAACTCAACGCTAGGCGCTGTATTACTTGCAACGGCGCTTTTCTCTTGGTAGTGCATATCTGGTTGAGTTTCCAAAATTGTTTTAACACGGCTAAAACTTGCCATACCTTTGCTAACTTGTACAGTCAAATTTGCAAGTTTAACAAGTTCTACAAAATTTTGCCCCTTGTATTTAATTAAGGCAATAACATCCCCTTGCACCATGG